>NZ_DBMALT010000068.1:0-8508 GCF_057870745.1 Parasutterella sp.
TCTCTCCGCTTTATGGAGATCCGTTAATGAAGCGCCCATTGCGGTACCGCACGATGGGTGCTGTGAGAGAGGGGCGGGGAAACCCGTCCCCCTACTCGATTCTATCGCATTCAATACTTCCTGAATTTATCGGATGCAACTAAACTAAGAAAAACCAATTTGTCGGAGGTATCTATGGAAAGATCCCAAAGAGAAAAGCTGACTGAAGAGTTGACGCTTGTGCTCCTTTATTTGACATCTTTCACCGAAAAGCAATGTCCTAATGTCCGTATGGCCTGGAAGACGCATGATTGGACGGCATTAGACGATCTTGCAGAGGACGGTTTCATGGTTCCTCCGCACAACAGAAAAAACTACACTCGTTACTTGACCGACGAAGGTGTTGAGAAAGCCAAAGAGCTACTGGAGCAAATTGGTCCTTCACTTGGTTTCAAAAAAGAAGATTGGGGAGATTGACGTTCTTCTTAGCGCAAACTCAAGATCGTCTACCACTGCGGTGGCGACCGAAATGGCCTCCTCATTTTATGAACAAAAGTCTTGAAGATTAGACTGAATGTCTCGTGAATTGGAGGAGATTGTCTTGGAAAAAACGGAACGCGACAAATTAATCGACGAGCTCACGCTGGCTCTTCTTTACCTGACTTCCTTTACCGAAGAAGATAAGCCGGAAGTTCGTATGTCCTGGAAAAGCCATGACTGGACCGCAATGGATCGATTAGTTGAGGACGGCTTCATCGAAAAACCAAAATGCATGCGTAAACATTCTCGAGTCCTCACAAACGATGGCATTGAAAAAGCCAAGGAACTCTTGGACCGTCTAGGCCCCTCCCTTGGCTTTGCAAAAAAGGACTAGCAGGATTAGTACCGCAGGTTCTCAGCCTTCGGAAACGAGACCGCTTAGACCATCGCAACTTCCGGCTCGAGTTTAACGCCGAAACAGTTCTTGACGCGCAGCCGCACGTCCTGCGCCATTGCGTAGATGTCTTCGCCGGTCGCCTGCCCATAATTCACGAGAACAAGCGGCTGCTTTTCCCATACGCCGACGTCGCCCATGCGATAACCGCGGAGACCCGCGTTGTCGATCAGCCATGCCGCAGACAGCTTGAAACGGCCTCCGGCCAAAGGATAAGAAACCAAAGACGGGTTCGTGCGAAGAAGACTTGTAAAGGTCTCCCTGTCGACAACAGGATTCTTAAAGAAGCTTCCGGCGTTTCCGAACTTCACCGGCGAGGGAAGTTTTCTGCGGCGCAGCGAAATCACGCAGGAATAGACGTCCTGAGGGGAAAGTTCGGGGAAGCTGTTGATCTCGATCTCTTCGGCAAGCGCTTTGTAAGAAGTATTGGGAACCCAATTTTTGGAGAGCTTAAACGTAACCGCAGTGATGACTAAATGACGATTCTCCGGCTTTTTGAATGTCGAATGACGATAGCCGAAGTCACATTCTTCATTCGTCAGCGTCAGCAGCTCGCCGGAATTCATATCAAAGCACTCGACGGATTCAATAAATTCAGCTGCTTCTAAGCCGTATGCACCGATATTTTGAATCGGAGCCGCCCCGACGGTGCCGGGAATGTAAGCGAGGTTCTCAAGACCGGGCATTCCGGCATCAAGCATCTTGCGGACGAAACTGTGCCAGATTTCTCCGGCGCCGGCGCGAACAAAGTAATGCTCTTCGTCCTCCTTAATCTTCTCAAAACCGGGAATCATCATCCGCAGCAGAAAGCCGGGATAGTCATCCCTAAACAAAACATTGGAGCCGCCTCCGATGACCATAAAGTCCTGAGGCTGCTGGTGGATATGTTCTCTTGCCTGTTTTAAATCCTCAATGGAACGGATCTCGGCAAAGTTCCTCGCTTTTGCGTCAACACCGAAGGTATTGAGCTTTTTAATTTGTTCGTCAGTCTTGAGCTCCATAAGAAGGCTCCAAAATTACTCTACTCTTTTGAGACGTTCTTCAATCTTATTCAAAATCGATTCTTCATCCATACCGCATTCTTGGTAAAGATGTAAGTTATCTCCCTGCTGGATGAAACGATCGGGGATCCCGATCTGAAGGACATCCGCAAGAAGACCTTTTGCGGCTAAAACTTCAAGGCACGCATCACCGGCGCCGCCGATGATGACATTTTCCTCCAGAGTCACTAAAAGATCATTATTTTTTGCAGCTTCTTCGATCGCATCAGCGTCGACCGGCTTCACAAAACGCATGTCGTACACGGTGGCATCAATTTTTTCAGCAACCGCTTTTGCCTCCGCAAGCATGCTTCCGAAAGCCAGCATCGCAACTCTGGAACCCTTCGGCGCAGTTCCGGTGCGCACTCGGCGAGCCTTGCCGAGCGGAAGTTCATGCATTTCCTTCTCAACCGGTACGCCGGGTCCTTTGCCTCTCGGATAACGAACAATAGCCGGATGATCTAGCTTATAACCCGTGTAAAGCATCTGGCGGCATTCGTTCTCATCTGAGGGCGCCATGATGACAAGGTTCGGAATGCAGCGCAGGAACGAAAGATCAAAGGAACCGTGGTGCGTTGCACCGTCTGCCCCGACCAGACCGCCGCGGTCCAGGGGAAACAGAACCGGAAGATCCTGAATGGCCACGTCGTGAACGATTTGGTCAAAAGCTCTTTGAGAAAAAGTCGAATAGAAAGTGCAAACGGGTTTCAGTCCCTCGGCAGCGAGGCCACCTGCAAATGTAGCAGCATGCTGCTCGGCAATCGCGACGTCAAAGAAGCGGCTCGGAAACTCTTTAGCAAAAGCGACTAAGCCTGAACCTTCCTTCATCGCAGGTGTAATTGCGATGACGCGGGGATCCTTACGCGCAATGTCCAGCAGCCAATCGCTGAAAACTTCCGTATACGTCTTTGCATGCGGAGACGGAACAATACCTTTGCTTGAATCAAACGGCGAGATACCGTGATACTTGGTCGGATTGTCGACAGCCGGCGCATAACCGTGGCCCTTTTGCGTCACAACGTGAAGCACCAGCGGTCCGTTGAGCTGTTTCATGTTCTGAAGCACCGGAATCAGCACTTCGAGGTCATGTCCGTCAATCGGACCGTGGTAGTTCATCCCGAATTCTTCAAACAGCGTGGAGTGCGGAGCAACCATGCCCTTGCTGTACTCTTCGGCCCGTTTGGTCAAATCGAAAAGTTTCGGAAACGGACGCACAATCGCTTTACCGATGTCTCGCGCCTGAGCGTAGAACTGTCCGCTCATCAGCTGTGTAAAGTGATTCTTTAAGGCTCCGACCGGAGGAGAAATGGAACAGTCATTATCATTGAGGATCACCAGCAGGCGAAGGTCCTTCATGTCGCCCGCGCAATTTAAGGCCTCAAACACCATACCTGCGGTCATTGCACCGTCGCCGATCACTGCGATGTGACTCCGATCCTTCTTTCCTAAGGTCTTTGCCGCGACGGCCATACCTAAAATCGCAGAGATGGAAGTTGACGAGTGTCCTGTCCCGAAACAGTCATAGGGACTTTCCGAACGCTTCGGAAATCCCGACAGGCCTTTGTACTGGCGCAGTGTCGGCATTCGGTCCCGACGTCCTGTCAGGATCTTATGTGCATAAGCCTGATGGCCGACGTCCCAAACTAATCGATCTTCCGGCGTATCAAAAACATAATGAATGGCGATAGCCAGCTCGACGGTTCCCAAAGAAGACGAAAGGTGTCCGCCCGTCTTGGAAACGTTATCGATAATGAAAGTACGAAGTTCGTTTGCAAGCTGCTTTAACTCCGGCATCGACAATTTTTTTAGGTCAGCCGGAGAATTAATAGTTTCGAGAATGGTACTCATCGCCGGTTACTTCTTAGTGTGTCCTTTTGATGATGAAATCAGCGATTTCGATTAAGCGCTCTTTGCCGCTCAGACCTTCGCTGAGCCCTTCAACGGCTTTGGCGGCAACTAAATATTGTTCTTCAGCAAGTTCTTTGGCTTTTTCCAGGCCAAGCAGGCTGACGTAAGTCGGTTTATCTTCTAAAGCATCCTTACCGGCTGTTTTACCAAGCTCAGCCGTATCGCCGACGACATCCAAAATGTCATCGACGATTTGGAAAGCCAAACCGATAGCATTTCCATAAACCTCAAGCTGCGAAAGATCGTGCTGTGAAGGAGTCTTTTTTCCGGCAAACGCACCCAGAAGTATGGAGGCCTTAAGGAGCGCCCCCGTTTTCATCGAGTGCATTAGGCGCAGCTCTTCAATCGTCATCTTCTGATTGCCGACGACGCTCAGGTCAATCGCTTGCCCTCCGCACATGCCTCGCGTGGAAGATGCGTAGGCCAAAAGCTCGAGGAGCTTAATTCTCTGCTCAGCAGGCAGCTTCGTTCTGACTAAGAACAGAAAGGCTTCCGGCTGGAGTGCATCGCCTGCAAGCATGGCCACTGCTTCACCAAAAGCCGCATGAGTAGTGGGCTTACCGTGGCGCAGTATGTCGTTATCCATGCACGGCAGATCATCGTGAATCAAGGAATAAGAATGGACGCATTCAACAGCTAAGGCCGTAAGGTCCAGGTTTTCGGGATCGGCATCAAATATTTGTCCGACGGCATAAACAAGCAGCGGACGCACGCGCTTACCGCCTCCGATGACGGAGTAGCGCATAGCCGAATGGAGTTTTTGGGGAATAAGAGCTTCCTGAGGAAGATTATTTTCAGCTGCTTTTTCAACCCTCTGCTGGCAAGCCTTTACCCAATCTTTAAAAGCAACAGTCATAACTTCTTAGAAAGGGATATCGTCGTCATTTCGACGGGAACGGCGGCTTACCGGGGTTTCTTCAGGTTCGTCATCATCCTGCTGATTGCCGAACTTTTGATCCAGTTCACGTACTCTGTCTTCTGCGCGCTTTAACAAGTCATTGCAGTGTTTGCGCAGTTCAGAGCCGCGGGC
This sequence comes from Parasutterella sp., assembly GCF_057870745.1. Taxonomy (NCBI): domain Bacteria; kingdom Pseudomonadati; phylum Pseudomonadota; class Betaproteobacteria; order Burkholderiales; family Sutterellaceae; genus Parasutterella; species Parasutterella sp. Next base: position 4,892 of record NZ_DBMALT010000068.1, read on the forward strand.
ATAAGCTTCAACAGATTCTTCCAGAGGCAGACCGCCTTGAGACAGGCGCTGCGACAAGGCTTCCAGTTCCTTAAGAGCTTCTTCAAAAGACAGAGAAGAAATTTCAGGGGCCTTTTCTCCCATTTCCGATAATCCTTATATTTGTTTGTATCATGAGCATTTTCGCTCATTTAGACGTTAGCGAACAACTTTTTGACAATCCTACAGGCATATCTCGGTATTTAAGCCCTTTTCACTCAAGCTGAGGCGTCAAACATGAGATTTTGAGCCTATTTGCACAAAAATCGTTCAAGCGCTCAAGTGTACTCATTCATTGCCGCCTTACCTTCAAATATTTGTAATGAAGCCTAAAATCGAGGAATCGTTTAACAGAGGTGTTTCATGATTTTCACAACTTTAATTGAGCCTCGTGAGCTGCATGCTTTCATGCTGAATCAAAAAGTCAGCGGAAACCGTAACATCATCATTCTTGACTGCTCCTGCAGCATTCCCGATCCGGAGCTCGGTATCAAGCTTTACGCCAAGGAGCACATTCCGGGCGCTGTACTCGTAGACTTTGACCGCTATGTCACCGGAAAAGTAGCGCAGGGAACCGGACGCCATCCGATGCCGGGCAGAGAAACATTCCGCCAATCCATGGAATATTTCGGCATCCGTCCCGATCGTCAGGTTGTTCTTTATGATCAGGGCGGCCTCGGCTTTGCAACACGCTTTTGGTATGAGCTCCGCTGGCTGGGCCTGGAAAATGTCTGCGTCCTAGACGGTGGCTTTACCGCTTGGAAGGAAGAAAAACTTCCCGTGACAGACAAGCCGACCGAACCGTTAGAAGACGGAAAGATCCCTGAGCTTGCGCCGCTTGAAGTACCGGTTCCGATGAAAACCGTTCAGGACAATCTGAAGACGAAAGAATTCTTAGAAGTGGACGCACGCCCTGCCCTTCGCTTCCAAGGCATCGGCGAAACGATTGACCACAAAGCCGGCCACATCCCCGGCGCTGTCAATCGTCCGGGTTCCGAGAACTTCCTTCTCGACGGAAGATTCAAACCTGCGCCTGTTCTGCGTGAAGAATTCCTGAAACTTCTGGACGGCCGTACACCGGACAAGGTCATCAATTCCTGCGGATCCGGCGTCAACGCTTCCGCGAACCTCTTTGCAATGGATTTAAGCGGTCTTTACGGATCGAAACTTTATGTCGGCTCGTGGAGTCAGTGGATTGACGATGACGCTAATCCTGTAGCAACCGGAAAGTAATCGCCTAGCAAGCAAAGCCACTCCGGATCAAAGGTAATGTTCAAGAGCGGCTTTTTTGCGTTTGATGACTGCTTCAGATCAGTGCTCGTGCAGACCTCCGGTCGCCAAAACAGCCATGGCCACACCGATCAAAATAAAGAATAACTGTACGTAAAAACGTTCCGGTTTTTCCTGGTGCGCAATTTCCGGCATCAGGTCAGACAGTGCAATATAAATAAAGCTAGCAGCAGCAATGGCAAAAGCGTACGGAACCATCCATTCAACTCGGTCTAAGAGAAAGTAGCCTGCAATACCGCCGAGCATGGAAGTCAGGCCGGAAATAACATTCCAAAGAAGCGCCTTCGAGCGCTCAAATCCGGAATGGAGCAAAACCATAAAGTCGCCCACTTCCTGGGGGATCTCATGAGCCAAAATTGCGAGCGCCGTTACCCAGCCGAGGCCTGAACTCACCATGAATGCGCTGGCAATCAAAATGCCGTCCGTAAAGTTATGGAACGCATCACCGATCAAGATGGCGTTGCCGGCGCCGGAACTTCTCTTTTGGCTTCCCTTGATGTATTCAGAAATGGTGTGTTCCGGAGGATTTACATGACTGTGATGCTGATGACTTAAGGCAAATTCAAGGCAGAACAGAAATAACACGCTCACAAGCAGCGTCCAGCCCACCGAGGCTGCATTCTCATGAATTTCAAATGCCTCGGGAAGTAAATGGGTAAAAGCCACTGTCAATAACAAACCGGCCGAGATACAGAGCATCTTGCTCATATATCGATCAAGAAACTTAAAGCTGATCAGTCCAGCTAAAACAATGGACAGAACCGACGATAAAAGAGTCGCCGCAAGAATTTGCAAAAGAGTCGTCATCTCATTCCTTCTTCGAGACGATTAATCTAAAACAATCGGAGAAACAAATTCAAAAATGACGGTTATTTCGAGCTCGTGTGAGAACCGAGGTAGAAATTCTCGTCCCAAGAGCGTCGGAAGGACTGTTCAACCGAAAGCGGAGGAGTCCAGCCGAGAACCAGCTGAGCTTTATGAATGTCGGCTACTTGGCTCTGGAAGAAGAACTCTTCCCAAGCCTGACGTCCGATGTAACTGTTAAACAGTCGGACAAGGATCGGCGGAAATGGCCACAGCAGACACGGCCGATGGTGCGTTCTAGCCAGCAGTTTAAAAATATTGAGTGTCGAAAGATCCTCCCCGTCACTAACTAAGAAAGTTTCGTTGGCAGCATCCGGGTGCGTCGCGCAGCAAATCAGGAAGTCGACGAGGTTATCGATGCCGACTAAAGAACGGTGATTTCTCTTGCAGGATCTCAGCGGAAGCGGCAGACAGTAATCCACCATGATCTTGACCTCGCCGAAAAGATTCTGACAATCCGGCCCGTAAATGAGCGGAGGACGGACGATCACAATTTCCATGCCTGTCTCTTCGCCGACGCGAATCAGTTCTTTTTCTGCTTCCAGGAGCGCTTTGCCGATCGGAGACTTCGGCCGAGGCAAAGAGTCAGCATAGAAACGTTTCCCGGCCGGGGTCTCGGGACCGTTCACCTGCAGAGAACTTAGGAAAATGAAACGGCTGATGCCGGCGCGGTGCGCTTCGCGCGCCATGTGAACCGTCCCTAAGACATTAATTCTGTGCAGCGCAGCTTCGTCGAGCCAGCCCTCGTGACCGCGCATCGAACCGCGGGAAGCGCAATGGATCAGGACGTCGCAGCCTTTAAAGGCTTCAACGTAGTCCAGACTTTCTTCCAGGCTTCCGAGCCGAACCGTCTCAAAGGACTTGGAATTAAGAATCGAACCTCTGCGGGCAGCTGCCCGCACGGTAAATTCTTTTTTCCGATTCAACAAAGCCAGCACCAAGGCGTTTCCGATATAGCCGTTGGAGCCGGTCACCAAAATCTTTTTCATATAAATTTAACGCTGCACAACTTCTTTAGTGTAATTCCTTCTTGGCCATTGGTATTAAGGAAGCTCTGCAAAATACGTAATTTTTCCCAATCGCCCTTCGGAGGCTTTATTTCCGAAGAATCTGACGGGAATTTTCCATCGGGGAGGAATTGACCAGAGCCTAATCAATCAGTTTCCTCCCTCATAGATACAATTATCCTAGGCGAAGCTAACCTTGGTTCGATTTTCGAAGCACTTTCCGATGAACATGTTGGCAATCGAGGCCAGCATTGTTAAGCGCGCCGTATTTTTGGCCAGCCCTCTGTATCTGACTTTCTTATATCCGAACTGAACCTTAATTCGATGAAAGGCGTGCTCGACCTTGCATCTAATCGAACTCAGCAGCTTTTCGTCGGCAATTCTCTCTGCCGAGAGCTTCTTTCTCTGACTGTAACGTTTCGCGGCCGTATAAGTTAC
>NZ_DBMALT010000069.1:0-8479 GCF_057870745.1 Parasutterella sp.
AGCAAATAGGCGACCCGCATAGGTTAATTGGAACCGCTGGGTGCGAGACCCGCATGCCCAGTGGTGTGAGAGGGGTAGGTGAAAGCTTCCCCTACTCGATTTTCAAGTCTGGTATATCCTGTTACAAAAACACACATAAGGATTCATCGTGGATAAAAAAATCTTAGCTGCCGGGATGCAGAAAGGCTTCGTTGGCGTGGTTGTTGCCTACTTTTTGGCAATTGCTCTAGGCATTTTGGCCGGAATTTGGGAAAACCATTATTTAATGATCGTTGTGCAGTTCATTAGCACCGTTTTCATTAGATTGTTCAAGTTCTTAAGTATTCCGATCATTTGCGTGTCCATTATTTCTTCTTTGTCGACTTTGTCTCAGAACAATGAATCGGCGAAGATTTTCAGACACACGATTTTTTATACGCTTTCAACAACGATTCTTGCCGCTTGCGTGGCCGCCTCTTTATACGTGCTTTTTACACCGGCGAACGTGGCCGTCATCGGAACGGCTCCTGATATCTCTAATAAATTAGGAAGTCACTCTTATTTGGATTACGTGGAAAGCATTGTCCCCGATAATTTCATTACGCCGTTCCAAACAGCGAACGTTCTTTCTGTACTTCTCATCGCTGCAGCTGTCGGTATTGCCATTGCAAAGATGCCGAGAGAATCTAAGAATCAGGATCTCATGATCACATTCTTTAAAGCGTCTCAGGATGTTCTCTTTACGCTTGTCAATTGGCTTATCGTCGTTTTGCCGATCGGTATCTTTGCTTTCGTCGCTTCACTGGCTCAGGAAGTCAGCCATGGCGTCAGCTTAGGCGGTTTGGGAACTTACTTCGCATTGGTTATTTCCGCGAACTTAATCCAGATGTTCATCGTGATCCCTGCCTTCCTGATGTTTAAAGGATTCAATCCGATTAAAGTTGCAAAGGGAATGCTGCCGGCTCTTGCTCTGGCTTTCTTCTCTAAGTCCTCAGCTGCAACACTGCCGGTCACAATGAGATGCGCGCAGCAGAACCTCGGAGAAAAACCGCAGGTTGCGCAGTTCGTCCTTCCGATGTGCACAACAATCAACATGAATGGCTGTGCGGCTTTCATTTTCTTAACCGTCGTCTATCTGATGCAAAATGCTGGTCTTGATATCCATCCCGGTGTCATTGTTGCCTGGATCTTTATTGCGACTCTGGCAGCTATCGGGAACGCCGGCGTGCCTATGGGCTGCTTCTTCTTGTCCGCAAGCTTGCTCGCCAGCATGAATGTTCCCATCCTTCTGATGGGAGTGATTCTGCCTTTCTATGCCGTGGTAGATATGATTGAAACCAGTCTTAACGTCTGGTCCGACAGCTCTGTTTCTGCGATGGTTGATAAAGACATGAAGGAACTTGATGCAGTTATGGCAGCCAAGTAACTTGGACTTCTCTGCAATTTGATTGCAGATGGTCATTGATAGCTAATTCAGCCTCCGATGGAGGCTGAATTCGTATACAGCGCTCATAGAGTAGGAAAATCTGGATAATAGGTGGTGAAGAAACCAAGGTTAGTGATCACCCGCAGAGGCGTCAAAAATGTAAGCAGGCGTAAAGCAACCTTGGTTAGAATGGAAGTAGTCCGTTTTTTAGTCCTTTTGAGCTGTCAGGTTGTATTATGTTTATTAACGATATTTGGTCTTGTGGTGTTACAACGAAAACCAAGAAAATCGTTGCTGAAGCCCAGAAGGATGGTTATTTGCTGAATTTTTTGCAGCTGGAATTGGAGGAAGGCGGTCTTCCTAATTGGAAGACGATCAATTCTTTCTGCGAACTGGTCGCAACCTCGACACAAAATAATCCTCCTGACGAAGCAATGCAGTCGCCTCAGGAAAAGTTTGACCGCTTGATGAACGCTATCTTTTTGAAGACGTTCAATCTTAGAAATTATGAGGAAGACCCTCTTTCTGCCGGCGAAATCCTCCTATTTACAAAATTGGAATCCATTGATCGCCGGGACCGGTTTGCGACAACAGCTCTTTACTTAGCTGCTCCGGCGATTCTTAAATTAAGAGGCTTAAAAGGCGGCTACGATGTGAGAAGGATCTTTTCCTTGGCCGCTTATAAAGCTATGGAAGGCGGGACTGCTAAGAACAAGGAGCTGCAAATTCTCATCGGCGATCTCTTCGAAGATGAAAACTTGAGAAAAGCGGTCCATCGAATTTGGTATGTCTTTAAGGACGCGAGAGGCAATCCGGAAAAATGCGCCAGAGGACTTCGAGACCTCGCCGACGGGATTTATCTGCAGGCGATGAAGGCAGAACAGGCTCGAAAGGCCTCGTAGGATTCTGTAAAAACTATTAGTAAAAACGCGTCAAAAGATGACTTCCCGGCCGTAAAAAGGCAGAAGTCGGTCTAAATCAATTTGTTAAAATAGCCATTTGCATCTTTTCTTTGTCGCTGGATTGACGCCCGTATGTCTCTTGAGCAAGATAATAAAGTCAACGATTACTCCGAAAAATCGATTCGCATTTTGAAAGGTCTTCAGCCGGTTAAACAACGCCCCGGTATGTATACCTTGACGGATTGTCCTTTGCACATTATTCAGGAGGTCATCGACAACGCGACGGACGAGGTTTTAGCGAATTTCGCCAACCGAATCATCCTGACCGAACACGCTGACGGATCGATTTCCGTAGAAGATAACGGACGCGGCATTCCGGTCGGTATTCATCCGGAAGAGAAGGTTCCAGTTGTTGAAATCGTTTTCACTCGTCTGCATGCCGGCGGTAAATTCGACAAAGGTGCCGGCGGTGCCTATTCTTTCTCCGGCGGTTTGCACGGCGTCGGTGTTTCTGTCACCAATGCGCTGTCCTCTCGCCTGGAAGTAACCGTTTGGCGTGACGGTCTCGAAAGCTCAATTACTTTCGAGGACGGTTTTGTTACGGTGCCTTTGAACAGTGTTAAAACTCCTCGACCAAAGAAAGCGACCGGAACGAGGGTTCGCTGCTGGCCGGACGGAAAGTATTTCGACACGCTCACGATTCCTAAGAACCAGTTGATCCGCCTCTTGAGAAGTAAGGCAGTTTTGCTTCCGGGCTGCGAGGTGGTCTATCGCAATGAAAAAGACAACATCGAACAGGTCTGGAAATACGAAGGCGGTCTCAAGGAATATTTGACCGAACAGCTGGACCGTCCTCCGTTGGTTCAGCCTTTCGAAGCACAGGGCTTTGCCGGAGCGGACGACGATACCTTTTCTCAGGGCGAAGGCGCCGGCTGGGTCGTTTGCTGGACAGATGAAGGTCAGCTGGAACGTGAGAGCTACGTGAACCTGATTCCGACACCACTCGGCGGCACTCATGAAGCTGGTTTGCGCGACGGCGTCTTCCAAGCCATGAGAAGTTTCATGGAAACCCATGGCTTGGGCGCTAAAGGCATCAAGATGATCGTGGATGACGTGTTTGCGCGTGCCAGCTTTGTCTTGAATGCAAAAGTACTGGACCCTCAGTTCCAGGGACAGACCAAAGAAAAATTGATCAGCCGAGATGCGCTGAAGCTGGTTTCCAGCTTTGTGCGTCCGCAGATGGAGTTCTGGCTCAACAGCCACGTTGAAGAGGGCCGCAAGCTTGCTGAAATGTTTATCAAGCAGGCACAGGCGCGCCAGCATTCCGCTCAGAAAATCGAAAAGAGAAAAGGATCTTCTGTTGCGGTTCTTCCGGGCAAACTTACGGATTGCACGAGCGGCGATATTTCCCGCAATGAACTCTTCCTGGTGGAAGGTGACTCTGCGGGCGGTTCGGCTAAGAAGGGACGCGATAAAGAATATCAAGCCATTCTTCCTCTTCGCGGTAAAGTTTTGAACACATGGGAAGTCGATCAGAACCTGCTTTTCGGCAACAAAGAAATTCACGATATTTCGGTTTCTATCGGTGTCGATCCCCACAAGATCGGTGAGAAGCCCGATATTTCAAATCTTCGTTACGGCAAGATCTGCATCATGGCCGATGCCGACGTGGATGGCTCTCACATTGAAGTGCTCCTGCTGACGCTTTTCTACAAGCACTTTTCCTACCTTATGGAGACAGGGCATATCTACATTTCGATGCCGCCGCTTTTTAAGGTTTCGGTTCCGAACAAAGGAAAGAAGAAAGAACGCCGAATTTACTGCTTGAACGAAGAAGAGCTGAAAAAGACAGTCGAGAAACTCAAAAAAGAAAAATTTACCGATGCTCAGATCGTTATCTCACGATTCAAAGGTCTCGGCGAAATGGATTGGGAAGAACTCAAAGAGACTTCTTTGGATCCCGAAACCCGCAGACTTTTGCCGGTGAAGGTCGGACTACCGGGCGACGATTTAACCGGAAAGGCCATGCAGATTCTCATGGGAAATAAAGAAGCCGACGCACGTAAGCAGTGGATCGAACGCCACGGCGACCAGTTCGAACCTGATATTTAACTGAGCGCAATAAATGCCTAAGAAACCAAGACGCAAATTAACGGAAGCTGATCAGACCGAGCTTTTTGAAGAAATCGACGGAAAGGCGGTTCTGCCCGCAGCTGAAGACGAAGAGCCCCAAGAGAAGAAAGGAAAAGCTAAAAAAGCTCAGCCGGAACCCGAAGAAGACATCGGTAAGGGAACCGGTTTCCTCTTTGATATGCTAGAGGAGGAGCCGGAACATTCTCCTGAGGCAGAAAAGTCTTCCTCCGAGGGTGAAAAGAAATTAGAGTTTCAACCGGAAGATGCAACAGCAGAGTTGGCTGAACCGGCTTCTGAACCGAAGAATGAAGATTCTCTAGAAGAAGCCGAGCAGCTCGCTCAAAACCTGATGCGTGAAGATGCTTCTGACATGAAGGAAGAGCTTCAGGAAGTTGCGGACGAAGTTGAAGAAGCAGAATTGGTTCCTGCGCCTGCACAGCCCCGTGGTTCTGACATCGTCGAAGAAGCTCTGAAGCATGCCGACACAGACTGCGATGAATTAACGCTTGCATACTTTGCAAGCCGCGCTTATTTGGAATACGCTATTTCTGTGGTAAAAGGCCGTGCATTGCCGGACGTCTGCGACGGCATGAAGCCTGTCCAGAGAAGAATTCTCTACGCAATGAAGCGGCTCGGCCTGAATCCGGATGTCAAAACGGTTAAGAGTGCTCGAGTCGTCGGTGAAGTCTTAGGTAAGTATCATCCGCACGGTGACTCGGCCGCTTACGACGCTATGGTTCGTTTGGCGCAGGACTTCACGATGCGCTATCCGTTGGTTCAAGGTCAGGGTAACTTCGGTTCGGCTGACGGCGACGGTGCTGCGGCTATGCGTTACACCGAAGTCCGCCTTTCTAAGTATGCCGATCTTCTGCTTGGCGAACTGGACAAAGGAACCGTCAAATTTATTCCGAACTACGACGGAACCCATAAAGAACCAGTTTTACTGCCGGCCCGTCTGCCGGTGCTTTTATTGAACGGCTCCAGCGGTATTGCGGTCGGTATGGCAACCGAAATTCCGTCCCACAATCTTACGGAAGTCGGAGAGGCTGCCATTGAAGTGATCCGTAATCCTGAGATCACGACGGACGAATTGCTTGAAATTGTTAAAGGTCCGGATTTCCCGGGCGGTGCTCAGGTTATATCTTCTGCCTCTGACATTAAGAATGTTTATCGAAGCGGTTACGGCAACCTGCAGGTTCGCGCCACTTACCACTTTGAAGAGCTTTCCAGGGGCCAGTGGCAGTTAGTTTTTGACAGCGTTCCGTATAAAGTTTCCGTCATGAAGGTGATGTCGGAACTGGAAGCGCTCACTAATCCTAAGGCACCGCAAGGTAAGAAGTCTCTGACTGCAAAACAGCAGCAGGACAAGCAGCTGATCATGAACGTCATGAGCGGCATGAGAGACGAGTCGAGTGCTGAGGCACCTGTACGCTTGGTCATCGATCCGAAATCGAAATCCATTGATCGAGAAGAGCTCGTCAGCACCATTCTCAGTAAGACCAGTCTTGAAACCTCCTGCAAGTTCAACCTTGTGGTGATCGGCATTGACGGCAAACCTCGTCAAAAAGGTTTGAAAGACATTCTTTCCGAATGGGTTAGCTTTAGACTGCGTACGGTTCGCGCTCGATCTCAGACTTCTTTAAATGAAGCTGAAGCTCGTATCCATACGTTGGAAGGTCGTCTCATTGTTCTCGTTGATATTGAGGAAGTGATTCGCATCATTCGCGGTGCGGACGATCCCAAGAAAGAACTGATAACGCATTTCGGATTGTCTGATACGCAGGCCGAAGACATCCTTGAAATCAAACTGCGTCAGTTGGCCTCTCTCGATGAAGTCAAACTCCGTAAAGAGCTGGAGAAGCTTCGGAATGAAGCTGAACGTCTGCGCGGCTTGCTGACGGATGAAAAGAAACTGAGAAGAGAAGTCACCAAAGAGATCCGTCAGGATATTGACACCTATGGCGACGAAAGACGCACACTCATTGAAGAAGCCAAGGGCGCTTCGATTGCGAAACAGGTGATTGATGAACCTGTCACAGTGATCGTGAGTGAAAAGGGCTTCCTGCGTTCAAGACAAGGTCATGGATTTGACGCTCGTGCCATGAACTTCAAGCTGGGCGACAAGTATCGCTGCTCTATGGAATGCCGCAGTGTCGACAATTTGTATATCTTGTCGAACACCGGACGCATTTACAGTATTCCGGTTTCTTCTCTGCCGAGTGCCAGAGGCGAGGGGACTCATGTGAGCGCGTTCGTCCAATTCCAGGACGGAGATGTTCCCTTTGACTACATTTGCGGTGCGCCCGATACCGTCTTGCTGTTTACCTCAGACGCAGCCATGGGCTTCTTCTGCAAGATGTCTGATCTTGCAGTCCGTCAGAGAGGCGGCAAATCCTTCTTTATCTTGGACGGAGCTAAACCGCTTCCGGTTCAGGTTTCAACACCGTTGACCGGCTGGATCGCCGCGTTGTCTTCGAGCGGCCGATTGGTCGTCTTTACGACAGACGAGCTTCGGGCGCTTTCCAGCGGGGGCAAGGGCACCACGATCATGGCGCTCCAAGACGATGAAAAACTGGTTGCAGCCGTTCCGATTTCTCCGAACGGAGTCGTGGTGGTCGGAAAAGGCCGCGGCGGCAAGATTCAGGAACTTTTGGTCGGTCCTCGCTCCATTGAAGACTACCGAACACGGAGAGGCCGTAAGGGCCGGTTCGTTGAGGCTAAATGGGAGTTCTTAGGTTTGAAGCCTTATAAGCTTGAGACTGCCAATAAGGCAGACGACAGTGAAGAAGTCGAAGAGAGCACAATTATCTAAATAATTTCAAACTCTAATAAAAGGCGCTAGTTCCGGAAGGAACGACGCCTTTTCCTAAAAGTGGGTTCAGCTGCAAGATTCTCTCGGGAATGACTCCTAAAATGTGCACAGACAACACATGCATCGGAGGAAAGGATGCTTTGGAAAGACAGAGAAGGCAGCAGCAACGTTGAGGACCGCCGAGGCGAGGGCGGAGGATTCGGCGGAGGCGGCCCGAGATTTCCGATGCCTCGCGGCAAGTTGGGATTGGCGGTCTTGGCGGTTGTTTTAGTCGCCGGTTATTACGGGATTGACTTAACTCCGCTCCTCGGCTTGGATTCCCCGATGACCACACCGACACAAAGCTCAAGTTATCAGCCGAGTGCCCAAGAGCAGGAATTGGCGAAGTTCTCTTCAGTGGCACTGAGAACAACAGAAGAAACTTGGGGCCGAATTTTTACTCAGTCCGGTAAAAGGTATATTCCTCCGAAAATGGTGCTTTATTCCGGAAGCACCAGAACCGCATGCGGATACGGTCAGGCTGCGATGGGTCCGTTCTACTGTCCATCCGACCATAAGCTTTATGTGGACCTCTCTTTCTATAAAGACATGCAGAGAAAACTGGGAGGCGGAGGAGACTTCGCTTTGGGTTACGTCTTAGCTCATGAAGTCGGACACCATGTTCAAACGCTTCTCGGCATTTCTTCTCAAGTTCAGAAGCTGCAGTCTCAAGTCAGCCCTAAAGAAGCCAACAGGCTTTCCGTCAAACTTGAACTCCAAGCCGACTGTTTGGCAGGCGTCTGGGGACACGATATGCAAAGACAGGGCATCCTAGAGAAAGGAGACCTGCAGGAAGCTTTACGGACAGCAACTGCAATCGGAGACGACAGACTGCAGCGTGAAGCTCAGGGAAGAGTCGTGCCGGATAGTTTTACACATGGAACATCTGAACAGCGTTATTACTGGTTTAAGACAGGATTCGATACCGGAAATCCTGAGATGTGCAATACCTTTAAGGCCGGCGCCGGTCCGCAGTAACCCAAAAACAAAAAGTCCGACGAAAAAAAGTCGGACTTTTGCATGAAGCTAACGAGAATTACTCGTCTGTGCCAACCATAACGTTGGAAACCTTGATGACGGCATAGACTTGACCTGAACTGATTTTGGTTGACTCTGTTTTTGCTTAAAACTAATCGTAAGTTGACTCTTTGTTCTTAGAACTAAATGCAGTTGACCTTTAAGATTTTA
>NZ_DBMALT010000070.1:0-8288 GCF_057870745.1 Parasutterella sp.
AGAAACCGCCGTAAAATCAAGGTGACTTGGCCTACCAGATCGGTACGGGCGGTGGTGTGAGAGGGTGTTCGCTGGAACTCAGCGAAACCCTACTCGATTTGACTATGCCGGAAAAGCGCCGAGGAATTTTCAAACTCGCCGCCCAATCGGCAGAGTTTTACTTCAACTTTTCTAAAGTCTGCAGCAGGAATGCATCTGCGCCCTCAAAAATCATTTGGGCAGACAATGCAGCCAGAATCAAACCAGTGAGTTTGCTCAGCACCACTAACCCGTTCTTTCCGATGGCTTTCTGAATGTAGTTGGAAACCAACAGGAGCGCCCCGACACAGATGACAGCCGCACTGATGGAAAGATAAGCCAGGAAAAATCCCAAACCCGTTTTAATTTCACCGCCGTAAACCATCAGCACACCGATAGAGGCCGGCCCCAAAGTGATCGGAATGGCCATCGGCACAACTGCTAAAGACTGGACGGAGTCTCCGGACGGCACTCGGATAGAGTCGCCTCTTACCAGAGAAACGGCAGTCAAAAACAAGAGCGCACCCGTACCGATTCGGAATGCGTCCAGCGTAATGCCGAAAATTTTAAAAATGAATCCGCCGAAAAAGAGGAGTACACCACTGATAATCAAAATCCACAGCGTGATCCAAATCGCTAAGGTATTTCTTTCCTGGATCGTGTTGTCTTTCGTCACCGACAGGAATGCCGACATCACAAACGGAGGCGTCAGCAGGAAGAAAAACTTCACAAAAAGTGCAAAACAATCAGATAGGGTCATTTTGACAATTGGTTGAATTCAGTACGATATCCGGAATGGCTGCGGAAAAAATTCTCGCCGACAAAAATCAGTACGCCGGCCCATATAAGGATAAATCCAATTAAGCGGTCAACTTGCAGTTCTTCCCCAAAAAAGAACAGCCCGATAAAAAACACCATCGTCGGACTCAGGTATTGAATAAAACCGACCGTTGAGTAAGGAACCTGTTTTAATCCGTAGGCAAATAAGATCAGAGGGATTGTTGTAATCGGACCGGCCATGATCAGCCAGAACTTGTCCCAGCTCGTGCCATGGACGAAAGTTAAATCTCCATTCCCCGCAAAATAGAAAGTTGCCAAAAGCGCCACAGGAAATGCAAAGGCCGTTTCCAGCGTCAGACCTTCAAGACTGCCCAGGGGGGCCATCTTGCGTACCAGACCGTAAAATCCAAAACTGAGCGCCAGCGTAAGGCCAAGCGCCGGAAATTCGCCTTGCTTAAAGGTCACCCACATTACGCCTGCACATGCAAAAACAATCGCAAGCATCTGAGCCTTATTTAGTTTCTCTTTCAGAAATACTGTTCCCAGCAGTACAGAAACCAAGGGATTCATAAAATATCCGAGCGAAGCCTCCAGCGTTTGGTTCGTAACGATCGCATAGGTATAAGTTGACCAGTTGGCAGTGATGAGCACCGAAGACATCAAAAACACGGCAACGGTTCTCCTGTCAGTAACAGCTTTCTGGATCCACCGCCAGCGCCTTGAGCAGAATAAGTAAACAGCCAGAAGCGCAAAGGTCCATAAGACACGATGGATCACAATTTCGGTAGGGGCGACATGCTGCATCGCATGAAAATAAAACGGATATAGCCCCCAAATAAGATAGGCAACTAAAACGGAAACCACGCCTTTATTCATAAAAATCCTTTTTTAGTTATTGCGTTCCGGTTCATTCAATACTTCAGAAAGTTTAAGACGTCCTTTGCCGTAATCTTCCAGCTCGGCCATGATAGTCGGAACGTAGTTGTGCTCTTTCCAATCTTCATAGTTTCCGATAAAAATCACGGTTTCTTTAGCGCGGCTGACGGCGACGTTTAATAAATTAGGTGTTGAAGTTGCCCAGTTTCTCGCGCCGAATCCGTCTTTATTCGTCTTTGAACCCAATACAACAATGACGATGTCGCTTTGGCGTCCCTGAAGCGTATGTACGGTCCCGATGCGCTCCACTTCAAGCCAGTTGCCCGTCTTCTTAATTCTCTTTCGAAGGGTTGCCGCTGCGGTTCGGAACGGCGTGCAAATAAGGACAGATTTCTTTTCAAAAACTTCGCCCTGAAGATGTTTCATGGCAATTTGCACGTCGATATGGTTGAGAACCTCCTCGGCTGCACCGACTTCTTCTGAGACACAATTGGAGAGGCTCGGTCTTGCCGGAACCACATCCACCCAATAGCTTTCGATAAATCTTTCCGGCGTTTTATCTACCTTCATCTCCGGCGATAGGACCATCTGTCCTGAATATGCGATCCGATTGCAGATATTGAACATCGGGGGATAACTTCTTCTCTGCAGTCTCAAAGGCAGTCCGGACCAAATTTTGTGTTCTTCCGGACCCACGAAGGCACCGAAAGGATTGGCTCCGTCGGCAAGCTGCTGAAGACTGTGAAGATGCGGCGACCACTTCCTCAGAAGCTCCTCTTTTCCGCAAAGCAGCTCTGAAAGAGAATCAGGAAGCGTCACGACAGGTGTGAGCTGGAGCGGATCTCCGACCACTAAAAACCGCTTCGCTTTCTGCATCAGAAGTAAAGCTGACTGCGGAGTCGCCTGAGATGCCTCATCAACGATCACCCAAGGCAGCGAAGAAGAAAGAAAATTATTAAATCTAAAAGCTGCAGAAGCAAAAGTTGTCGAAATAATCGGTATCAGAAAAGACAGTGTTCCGAGAAACGACAGCCGATGAGGTGAAACCAGGTCGTACATATTCGCGGTAATCGAACCTCGAATACCGTCGATGAAATCCTTCTTCTTGGCCAACACCGCCAAACGATGAAGCTTTAATGCTGAGATGAATAAACGAGTCCTGGCTCTGTCGAGTTCCTCATCTGTATAAAGACGCCTAGCGTGATTCTTTTCTTTCGAGCTTCCGGAGAAATCAAAAGGATTGTCCTCCGATTCTCCTTTCTTGGATCTGAATGAGCGAAGCACCGAATCTCGGAAAGAGCGGGCAGTGACAGGCTTTTCCTCAGAGGTTTGTGCAAACTTCTTTACATCAGCCTTGTAATCAGGCATTTTTGACGTAATGCGCTCATGAACATCGCAGTAAAGTTCTCTAAAACGCTGAGTCTCCTTTTTCCAATTGGATCGAATTTCGGCAATGCCGCCTTCGCTTTGAATCTCTTCTTCCAAGGCATGCTGAAGATAAGGAATTGTCCCTTTCGGCGTTTTGTGATTGCTGAAAAACGCTTTCCAAAGACGGGTCCAATTATCTGACTTCCCTAAAGGAGCTGAAACCAGTCCCCATGCATCTTTGCTTCTATTTAATTTGTTGGCGAGATCCGAGAAGTAATCAAACGGCTCCTCAAAGCCATAATCGAAAGGAAGCTCCTTCGTAATGTTTTCTACCGCATTATTGTTATTCGACGCGACGATGATCGGATAATCCTCGACATACTCCTTTAAAAGAACTGGAACCTGCTCTCCCCTCCAGCCTGACTTCAGTTCAAATAACGGCGCCGTTCCTATATCCTCAATGTTAGCCAGCACTGCGGCACGATTGATTACGATCTCCGTCAGCAGTTCTTTTAGGAGCATCGTTTTTCCGGTTCCCGGAGGCCCGTTTACGGAAATAATCGGATCCACAGGCGGCGCCCAAATCATGGTTGAAAGAGCAACCTGTTGGCAGGGAACAAGATAATTTTTGATATCGCTCGGCCAGCGTCCGAAGATCATCCTTTCCGGATTCGCCATCTCCAGAAACTTCTTAGAGTTGGCTAAAAGGTCGTTTCGATCCGGATTGTCGTAAGCCAAGGAAAAGAATCGCTCCGAAACCGGACTCAGCACCCTAATGGGCGGCTCGGTCTGAACACGCTTTTTAATCTTCTCCAAAATTTCGATATAAGGAGAATTCATAAAGTCGAAGTACAGAGGCTTTGGACGTTCGTAGTAATTAACGATCACCCAGATTCGGTAAGAAGGCCCGAGACCGGCCTTCTCAAGCCAGCTTTTGCAGAGCTCGTCTATTTTTCTGGGATTGAGAAAGTTTTGAGGAGGATTTAAATCTTTAATGAGTTTATATCCTCGGGTTTCATCCGGCTTTAATTCCTTCTTGTTCAGATTGTGGATGAGCATTCCATAGAACTGCCTGTCCTTTTCACTGATTTTTTGAGCCGTCGTTTCAGAGTCAAGCGAAAGCTGACGGACCGCCGAGGTATGGAGAATCTGAGCAACGTCCGTCAAGAACTCAAAACTCTCGACGCCCTTTTGTTTATTTGTTAGGTTAACCAGCTCGCACAAAGCGTAGGACGGCTCAACCGTCCCCATGCTGATTTTGCCGAAATGGTTTGCACGCAGGACTCCCAAACAGATAAGGTCATCCGTTCTTTGCTCCTCAGCGCTGAAGTCAGACAAATCCTGCGAAATATCCAATAGATTGGATCTAAGAAGATGCTCTGCCCGATCGATGAATTCGTTGCGGTTAACAATGCCGATGCAGACAGTAAACATCCGAAAAAAGTCTGTCCTGTCTTCTTCTTTCGGAAGCTTCTTCAGCTCTATCTCCAGACTGTCCCGCTGTGTTGTATCTTCGTTATCCCAGGTAAAAAGAGAGGACCGGGGCTGGTTTAGGCTCCCGGGCATCTGTTCGATAAGATCATTCTTGTCGAGGTCGAACGGCGTTAACGCTTCGACATGCAGCCAAAGCGAAAGAATTTTGGCGAGATTATCCTTATCTAACTTCATGGCAACGGCAAAAATTAATTCTTTTTTTGAGGTTTATAACCTCATTGTATGATTTTTTCACCGGTAGCCATGAAATTAGAAAAGGCCGCGTTTGGGCTGAGGAAAGTCAGAGGTAATAACGCCAATATGTCCAAGCAGAGAAAATCAAGATCATCAGTAAAGAAAGCACACCGCACTTCCCGATGGTTTTCCAAAGACGGCTCTTAAAGTATTCCACCGTAACTAAGATACACAGATGAGTCGGAGTTACCATCTGTCCGGCCATTCCGTAAACCATGGCGATGCCTACGAGAACAATATTGCCCGGGGCCATCAAAGCCACAATCGGCATGACGATCGCAATATAACCTTGCCCCATCCCGGTCATAACTCCAAAAATAAACGACAGGCAGGCCACTATAACAGCCTGAGGCAAAGCTGAATTATTAAAGACGTTGACGATTTCATCAAGCGTACCGATAACGGTCAGCAGCTGAATGAAATAAAGGATGCAGACGACATTGAAAAATAATTTTTTATCCAAACTTTCCGTGAAAACGCTCTTCACTGAAATCGGACGCTTGAACCAGAAATAAAGCGGAATAAACGCTACAACCACAAGGCCCATTGCAAGGGCAGCCTGAACATTAAACGCAACAATTAAGAGGAAGCTCGTGACAATCGGACCGAAAGCCAGAACCAGACTCTTCCAATCGATGGTTCTGTCATGCTGAGTATTGGTCGCTTTTTCCGGGTCTGTAATCTTCAACGGAATAATTAAGAAGATCCAGCCCAAAATAAAACAAAGGATCGTGACCCAGCCGACCTGGTCAATCAAATCGCCGATTGTCACATTCGCAATACCGCAGGCGAGAATAACACCGGGCATCAGGGGATTGGAAAACTCAAAAATATGACGGAACCAAAGATTGATCGCGCTTTTTTCTTCATCATCTACAGCAATACCTTCACTGGCTTCCTGCACAATCGGCGCAGAGAAGCGAGCGCCTCCCAAGGACGGAAGAAGCCCTAAAAATGCCGGCATGAAGGCGAGCGTAACCTTGTTGCTGGAAAAGATATTCCGCAGCGTTACAACCATCCCGTGAAGGGATCCGCTCTTACGAAGTTCCACTTCGAGACACATTACAAAATACAAACAAAGCAGCAAATCCCAAGTTCGCTGCATTGTCAAAGTTTCTGTAAAGGCAACCCAAAGTTTTTCGAAGGATCTCGATTCAAAAATCCAGATCAGCATACCGCCGCTTAGAATTGCCGGTCCGATAAGAACTTTGAAACGAAGAAGAACAACGATGAGTATCATCGCTGCAACAACAACTAGGAAAACCGAATTCATCCTGGGACTCCGGATCGCAGGAAGCGATCCACTATATAGTTATTAATCTTTAAGGTCGGCCCTTCTCGATGGTTAGAGGAAAAGACCGTTTTCTTCCAGCACAATAGTTTAATTTGATTTTCGCCTGAGAAAAGAAAACCCGATGCGTAACACCGGGTTTTCCAAAATTAGAACTGGAAGTTCTTAGGCTTCAAGATTCACAGGGAAACGAGGTTTGAGCTGCTTGAAGAAGTCATTGCCCTTGTCATCAACCAAGATAAATGCCGGGAAGTCGACGACATCGATTTCATAGACAGCTTCCATACCGAGCTCAGGGTACTCAATGCACTTGATGCTACGGATAGATTCAGCGGAAAGGTCAGCAGCAACACCGCCGATGGTTCCGAGGTAGAAACCGCCGTGTTTCTTGCAGGCTTCCGTAACAACATCCGTACGGTTGCCTTTAGCAATCATAACGAAAGAGCCGCCGGCAGCCATAAACGGATCAGCATACGGATCCATACGGTTGGCAGTTGTCGGACCCATAGAGCCGCAAGCATAGCCTTCCGGTGTCTTGGCTGGGCCTGCATAGAGAACGGGATGATCTTTGATGTACTGCGGGAGGGGTTCACCCTTGTCAAGGCGTTCCTGCAGCTTGGCGTGTGCAATGTCACGAGCAACAATGATCTTGCCGGTAAGAGAAACGCGTGTAGAAACCGGGTGCTTAGAGAGCTCTGCACGAATCTTTTCCATCGGCTGGTTCAGGTCGATCTTAACGGTTTCGCCTTCTTCCATATTTCTGAATTCTTCAGGAATTAATTCAGCAGGTTTGTCGTCGAGTTTTTCGATCCAAAGACCTTCACGATTGATCTTGCACTTGACGTTTCTGTCTGCAGAGCAGCTGACGCCGATACCGATCGGGCAGCTGGCGCCGTGACGCGGCAGACGAATAACGCGAACGTCGTGAGCAAGATACTTACCGCCGAACTGAGCGCCCAATCCGATGTTGTTGGCAAGTTCGAGCAGTTTGTTTTCGAGTTCAACGTCACGGAAGGCACGGCCGGTTTCATCGCCGGTTGTCGGCAGATTGTCGTAATACTTCGTAGAAGCAAGCTTGACCGTCAGCATTGTCTTTTCAGCAGATGTTCCGCCGATAACGACAGCGATGTGGTACGGAGGACAAGCAGCTGTTCCGAGGCCTTTGATCTGCTCATAAAGGAAGGGGATTAAGGCTTTCGGATTCAAGATAGCTTTGGTCTTCTGGAAGAGATAGGACTTATTGGCAGAGCCGCCGCCTTTAACCACGCAGAGGAAACGATATTCTTCGCCTTCGGTGGCTTCGATATCGATCTGAGCAGGCAGATTGCAGCGAGTATTGACTTCCTTATAGAGAGTCAGAGGAGCGTTCTGAGAATAACGGAGCGCGTTCTTTGTATATGTGTTGTAGACGCCTCGGCTGATGGCTTCTTCGTCAGCAAAGTCTGTCCAGACTCTCTGGCCTTTTTCACCGTGAATAATAGCCGTACCTGTATCCTGGCAGATCGGCAGAATGCCCTTGGCAGAGATTTCTGCGTTGCGAAGCATTGTTAACGCAACATATTTGTCATTATCAGAGGATTCAGGATCTTTCAGGATCTTTGCAACGCACTCGTTGTGAGAACGGCGAAGCATGAAGTTAACATCGGTGAAAGCACGTTCGATAAGCATCGTCAGCGCTTCAGGCGTAACTTTCAGAATCTCTTTGCCTTCAAAATTACCGAGAGAGACATGTTCGGAAGTGAGGTGATAATACTCTGTGGTATCTTCCCCGACTTGGAACATCGGTGCATATTTGAACTCAGGGGCTTGAGCCATTCGTATCTCCTTTGTATAAGTTTGTAAATTTGCGGATAAGAAGATACGCTAAATTCAATGGTGCGTCGATAGTTTATAAAGTTTATTAGGGTTATTACTTACGCATAAAATCCACGAAAACCGATGGTATTTCCAAGCTATTGTTTATAAATATATTTATTGGAAATGAAATTTTTAATTCATCCGCCTTCATTAAGGGTTTTTACTTATTATTTGTCGTTGAAAACAACTATAAAAGGCGTAATGAAAAGCTAATGCAGATAAAACAAAACCTCTTGAACGGTTAGGTCCAAGAGGTTTGTCTTTAATGAAGAGCCCGGAGACTACCTACTTTCGCAAGAAATACAACTCACTATCATCGGCGTGGAGGCGTTTCACTGTCCTGTTCGGGATGGGAAGGAGTGGTTCCACC
>NZ_DBMALT010000071.1:0-8138 GCF_057870745.1 Parasutterella sp.
GTTAGACGATTTAGCAATAAATGGTCTGGCAACCAGCAGGGTTGAAACAGGAATTTAATTAAAGGTCTGTTTTATAGATTTTTGTAGATTTAAAGTAGCGGAAAGACGATAGAGCAAGCGGGTGTCAGAAACCTTGCTTCCATGCTTGCAAAAGATAATCCAGAGACACTTGTTCATATGTTTAACAGGCTGCTGGAGTCTATTGATTACAAGGATTATGCGATCAAAGATGAGGCTAGTCTTCGGGCTGTTTTGCAAGTTGCAATGGTAGGGTCTGGTCTGTCTCCTAGGATTGAATGTCATAACGCCCATGGCAGAAGCGATTAAGGAGTTACGTCGGGGGAAAGGCATATTGTTTTAGAACTCAAATACTGTGGTAGCTGTATCTCAGCCTCGGGCCCAAAGCGTCTATTGAAAGAGATGGTAGAGCAAATGGAGAAACGCCGCCACGGAATGCAGACAGAAGAAAAAGAACTGCTCAGAATCGCTTTAGTTTTTTCTGGAAGCGAAAGGCGGATTACAGAGTGGTCAATTGTGCCTCCCACAAAGAGTTTGGAAGTTGATGAACAGTTCGGAACTGTTTAGATGGAAGGGCTTGGCACCCTCAAGATTGATAATCGTTCAAAATGAAACGTTTTTCGTTTCGGTTAATATAAATCGCAACGAAAAAGTCATTTCCGCAATAATTTACTAATGACCCCGACACTTCAGTCTTAGGCTTCCGTCAATCCGGTTCCGACAGCTGTTTGCTGAGCGTAAAGATTTCCTGAAGCTGCTTATTGTCAAGTTCGGTAATCCAATGCTCTCCGGTGGCCACCGTCATTTCGGCCAGAGCCTTTTTGCTTTCGAGCATGTCATTAATCTTTTCCTCAAAGGAGTTGGCCGTAATGAATCGGTAAACCGTGACATTCTGTTTTTGACCGATTCGGAAAGCTCGGTCCGTGGCCTGATTTTCAACCGCCGGATTCCACCATAAGTCGTAGTGAATCACGGCGCTGGCGGCGGTAAGGTTGAGACCGGTACCGGCTGCTTTCAGCGAAAGAATCATGATTTTTTCGCTTCGGTCGTTTTGGAAGGAATCCACTAATTCCTGCCTTTCCCTGACAGGCAAACCACCGTGAATGAAATGAGGTTTCTTTCCGTACTTTTCTTCCAGCCACTTTTGCAGGAGGGTGCCCATTTGTCTAAACTGTGTGAAAATCAAAACCTTTCTGTCTGCTTCGAATAACTCATCTAAGATGCCGAAAAGCTGCTGCATCTTTCCGGAATATTCCGGTCCCTTAAACGGCGAGTTCTTCTCAAATTGAATCGGCGCATTGCAGATTTGTTTGAGCTGAAGAATCATTTGAATAACAATGGCGGCTCTTTCCAGTTGGCCTAAACCGGCGTTCAATTTCGCTAAATTTTTGTCGACGGTAGCCTGATAGAGCGCAGCTTGTTCCGGCGTGAGAACGCAGTATTCCTCTTTGACAATCTTTTCCGGAAGATCTCGGATAATGGATTTGTCTGACTTTAATCGTCTGAGAATGAAAGGCTCTGTGAGTTTTTTGAACTGATCAGCGACAACCTTGTCTTTGGTAACCTCAATCGGGTCTGCGTATTCCTTCTTGAATTTTTTCTCGGTTCCTAAAAGTCCCGGATTGGCGGTTTCCATGATGGACCAATACTCGAGCAGACGGTTTTCAACAGGCGTACCGCTCATCGCAATGCGATGTTCGGTTTTTAGAGCCTTTACGCACTTCCACGTAGAAGTTTTGTGATTCTTTACTGCTTGAGCTTCATCTAAGATCACTAATTTGAAATCTTTCTTCTTAAATGCATCCTCACGCCGAATGGTTCCGTATGTCGTCAGGTAAGCATCTGCGCCATCCACGGATAAGTTTCGGTTCGGACCATAGAAGGGGACGATTTGCAGATCAGGCGTAAATTTTGCTGCTTCTCTCATCCAGTTCGTGAGAAGCGTAGTAGGAACGATAATCAAAGCCGGCTTCGAATCAAACTCTTTCCTTGTTCGCATGCTTTCAAGTACCGAAAGAACCTGAAGCGTTTTACCAAGACCCATGTCATCGGCAAGAATGGAGCCGACACCGATCTGAATGTTTCTCAGCATCCATCGATATCCGCGTTCCTGGTAGTTTCTGAGTTTTGCTTTGACAGATTTAGGCAAAGGAGCATCGACATCTTTGAAGAGATTTTTGATGGCTTCTTTGACCTTGTCGCCTAACAATACAGGTGCCTTTTCTGCTTGCCCTGCAAGAACTGCACGGAAGAGGGCAAGTTTGTTGGGCTCTTGAAGTTTTCCTCCGAGGCGCTTGCGGATATTTTCCAGCTCTTGCGGATCAAGATAGACATAATGGTCATGGAAACGAACCACTTTGCCTGCCTGGCTAAAGAGGCTGGATTCTTCTTCTGGCGTGATTCTTCTGTTGCCCACAGCAACAGTCCAATCAAAGTCGAGCAAGCCGAGAAGACTTAGGAAGCCTCCGCCCTTCCATTCCTCGTCCATGTCGACTTCTAAGTGAACTTGCGGCTTAAGTAAATTCTGCAATGATTTCGGCAGGATGATAGAAACACCGAGAAGCGTCAGCGCAGGTATCGACTCAAGAAGAAGAGGAGTTAATTTATTCGCAGTTAAGGAGGAATCTGTTGAAGGATTCTCTAAAATTCCATAGATTTCGGGGCAGTGTTCGGAAAGTTTTGCCGAAACTTTCATAGCATCAAACTTGTATTCCGCCAGTTCCGGGTTGGTGAGGAAGTCGTTGAAAGAATAGTAGCCGCGCTCCTTATTACGTCCTTTCGTGTTTTCTAGGTTGAAGCCCAGCTTAATTGTTAAATGAGGTTCGAATTTTTCCTCCGGCTCAAGCAAATCATCATCAAGAATTTTTGCATCGACAATCTCTTCTTCAGTAATACTTTTATCGAAAACATTGACAGAAAGAAGTCCCTCCCGTCCGGGGAAATCACTTCTTTGCCGCATGTCTTCAGAAATTGTCAGCACCGGCTGAAGTTCCGAGCGCGCAACTGTCAAAGAACTGAGCCATTCAGACAGTCTCAAACGAGCGGCTTCAGCAGATACTTCATCTTCGGTGTCGATAAAGCCGCCGCCGAGGAGCGCAGACTGTTCATACACATTCAAATCTGTTCCCGAGGTTGACTGGAAAGCTGCGGTGACGTAGCTCTGGATGAAACTTCCTAAGAAAATTTCTCCCAAAGTTTGCTCGTCGATTTCGTCCGGGCACTTGAGGATGTCAAAAACTTCTCGATCAATACCTTTGAGTAAATTACCAAGTTTGACGACTAAAGTCTTGATCGTTAGATCAGATGTCGCCGGAATCCACCGCACAGCAAAGCATTTTGGAACGGGTTCATACATTTGCGGAACAATGGCGCCGGCCAAAGTGATTTTTGATGCGAGCACCCAGCAGTAATAAAGTGCTTCAACAGATTCCGGCGAGTCTTCCAGTCGTTTGCTGTTAATGTAGCCGGAGAACATTTCGTGATACCTTACAACGGATCCGTCCGGTCTTTTTTCTCCGACCTTTCTGTTGACCAGACCTTTCTTGTCTAAGTCGAATTCTTTCCAAAAAAGATCTGAGCTCACTCGAGCTTGGCCCCAGGAGTTAATGCAGATCATTTCGTGCTCGCCTTCAAATAGGGGAGGCGTGCGCTCTGATACGTCATTTATCTGTTTTTTGGCAATCTTGGCAGCGTTTTTCAACACTTTGGCAGTCAAAGCTCTTAAGTCGCCTTGGACATAGCCGGCAGGCTGCTCTGTCAAAATTTTGAACAAAGATTCTGCATCGAAAGTGATTTTTTGAAAAACCAGCGGTTTAAATTTTTCGAGCCAGTCCTTGCGGCCCTCAGCAGATATAACCGTGTATGTATCCAGTTCAAGGTGTTCTACAGGAGGATATTTCTTCTTAAGCAAGTGCTGCCAAGTGGGTATCTCGGCTTTCTTAGCTCTTTTGATGGATACACCTTCCTTCTCTAATTCTTTGATGAGGTCAATTCCACGCAAAGAGAAGAGAATGAAAGGATTGGCATCAATTTCGCGGCTCATGATGTAGATCACTGCAGCCATATGTTTGCAAGGAACGGCGAAATCAGGACAGCTGCAAGAAAGCTCCATATCCGACCAGCGTCTCGGGAAAAGGCGAATCCCAAGCTCACGGCAAATTGAAAGTATTTGCGGATCGAGCTTTCGGGTGGCCAGTTTTGCGAGGATTAAGGGAGAGGCTGCAATTCGCTTTACCAGCTCGCTGATTTGTTCTTGCGTGATCGGCGGAAGTCCGATCGTGACGCGATAATAAGGATCGTAGTTGCCTTCAACTCTGGCTTTGATGACCCTTCGGGAGGAGTCTATTTTGAAGGATAAAACGCGGCCGGTATTGGCGTAGGTTTTGCCGCGAGGTATGCGATTGTCGTAATCAATATCACCTAAAGCCTCGAGCCATTGTTTGCCCCACCAGGTTGTGCCGTATTCAGTTCTCGCCATGATCGTTGAGTCGCCGTAAGAATGTCTAAATTTTGGACGAAATTTGAGCGGCATTGCAGATTTTTGGTAAGCGGAATCAAAAGATGCTCTTGTCGGCACTTTCTTTAGAAGTAATTAGCCGTTGAAAACTCAAACTGTTCGATGAACATTTTCTTGAAAGAAGGAAGAGAGTTTTGTTCAAAGAAGAGCAATGTGGCGTACCGATAATCGTCCGGATCAACGGTTCTGAAGGAAATTGGACAATATTTGTTTGCGAGCAGCAAAGCATTGCAAAGTATTCTTGCCGTTCTTTTGTTCCCGTCTTCGAAAGGCTGGATGTAGGCAATTAAGAGCAGAGTGATTAAGGCTTTTTCTAGAATATTTTGTTTGAAATTAATGAGATCGCAGACATCTTGGAGAGCCTTTTGAATTTGACGTGCATCGCTTAACGGCTTGTAATTTGTGCCTGTAATACCGACTCTTCCGGATCGGATTTTGTTCGGTATTCCAAGTCCTTTTGTAAGAAAGCGGTGAATCTCAAGGATGCTTTCAACTTTTAGCTCACCAAAGTAATCAGGGTGGCTGAGGACGTAGTCCAAAGCGGCTTGATGGTTTAGAAGCATGGCGGCTTCTTCTTTTATTTTACCTTTGGCTCGTTTTCCTTCTTTGAAAAGTGATTCGGTTTGAAGCAGCGTGTAGGTGTTACCTTCAATTTGGGATGATTTCCATGATAAATCAATGGCTAATCTCTCCATTTCCTTCTGTCGAAGTACAGGCGATAGTCCTTTCCAGTGTTCTTTGAACTCTCTTTGTCGTTCAACGAGTGTTCTCATTTCTTCCTGAGAGAAAAGATCATGACTCCTTAACGTGTCAAACAAATCAAAGTTAAAGGAAGTCAACGCTTGACGGTCATCCTGTTCTTTTCGGAAATATTCCTCTGGAACTCGCGGATTAAACAATCTTCCTAAGTTTGTTACTTCATACTTGGCAGATCTCCCGGCACCGCTAGAAACGACTTTTCCGTCTTTTGTCAAAGACGAAACTAAACGATGAACGGTTGTCTTAGAAAAGCCGGCACCTAATTCGTCTGCGAGCTCTGAAAGACTCTTTGGAGAATTAAAAAGAGAAGACAGAACTTTTGATTCTTTATCTAAGAGAATGGACATTTTCGTTCCAAAATATATCGATTTTCGTTCTATTTTAATGATAGATAGAATGATTAGAGAGAGATTTTGGAACGATTAACTTGTTTCTCGAAAGCAAAAATGTCTACGGAGTTTGCCAGAAGGCATAGAGACGCCGGCTCTGACTCACGGTAGTTTTCTCTTAGAATTGGCCTGTAGGCTCTAGGAGAGGAGGATGGAGGAATTAAGGTTACTGCCGCTGGGAACTTCAGATTTTGTGGCGCTAAGGCTTAGAAACCAGATATATGTAGACAAGTCGGCACTTGTCTACAAGGTTGCCTCTCAAAATGGAATATTCCTCTTTGTTCGGCCCCGTCGATTCGGAAAGTCCCTGTTGATCTCTACATTTGAATCCTTGTTCAAGTTCGGATTGAGAGATTTCAAAGACCTAGCCATTGAAAAACTTTGGATAGAGAAAAAGATTTACAACGTCGTTCGGCTGGATTTTTCGGAAATGAGACCCGACTTTGGTTTGAAGAAATTCAGGGATGATTTACGAGATCGCTTAATAGACAATTTCTCCTCATTCGGTTTTCGCTATGACCAAGCCGGATCTTCGATTTTCAAGCAATTGTCTGTATGGCTCAAGAAACAAGAACCTAACTCATTAGTTCTCCTTGTAGACGAGTATGACACGCCCCTAACCTCTTGTTTGAATAATCCTGAACTTTTCAACAGTGTTCAGGTTGCTCTTTCAGATTTCTACGCCGTTCTGAAATCTAACGATGACGCGCTGAGGTTTGTTTTCATTACCGGCATTGTCAACTTTAACAAGGGGCATCTTTTTTCCGAAGTTCAGGAGTTGTCTGATATTTCTCTGGATACGGAATTTGGCGAGCTCTTAGGTTTCACAAGAGGTGAGGTAGAGGAATATTTTTACCCGTATTTGGAGGCTGCTTCTCAAGTCTTGAATTTGCCAGTTTCAGAACTTTTAAAGAAGGTAATTAAGCAATATGGCGGATTTTGCTTTGAAAGAATGGCAACAGAAAAAGTTTTAGCTCCGTGGTCCTTTCTCAATTTCTTAGCATCGCCAAGGAATGACCTCTTGGATTATTGGTTCGAAAGCGGTGGTAAAGCTTCTGCTCTCATGGATAGTTTGAAGTCGGACTCTATGAGGGATCCGGAAGAATACGGAAGAGATAAATTCGTTTCCTTGTCATCATTGTCCGGAAGTTCCAGTCTGGAATCTTTGTCTGACTTAGCACTTCTTACCCAGACAGGCTACTTAACCATCAAAGCGGTCAAGTATGGAGATACCGTTTTTCTAGATTATCCAAATCTTGAAGTAAAGAAGTCTATGGGGCAACTGTACGTAGAGCACCTCTTGACAGGTAGAAGCGCCGGACAAGTTGGAGCTGGTCCAATTGTTAAAGTTTTGTCGGAAGAATCAGCCGAGGCGCTTGTCCATATCTTTAATCGTCTTTTTGCAGCAATTGATTATCAGCGATATCCGGTAAGAGATGAAGCCTCTGTCAGAGCATTTACTCAAGTTTATTTAGCAGGTGCTGGATTAGAGCCAAAAGTAGAGCACCATACCGCTCACGGGCGCAGTGATTTGGAAGTGAAAGTTAACAACAGGCATTGGATCCTAGAATTTAAGGTTTCTCGGGATCAAGACGACCTAGATAAAAAACTCGGAGAAGCTGGCGAACAACTGAAACTTAAGGGATATGGTAACGATTCTTCATCAGGAAATCTGATCAAAGTTGCCTTAGTTTTCTCCCTAGAAGAACGAAAGTTCGTCCGATGGAAAGAAGTTTAATTGCTACGAAAACGTCCCCAAAATTCTTAGGATCGGAACGTTAGTGGCCCTTTTAGTTTTGTAACGTAAATTCTAGCTTTGGGTATCTTTCAAGTCAGAGAGCGAGGGCCATTGATTAGGGTTTAGTCGTACTCCTAAAGCTTGCATGATTTGCAGTTGATGCTTCGTGGGACGCTTATAAAATTTACGATGGTTCCCGATAGAAACTCTTCTGATGGATGCCACTTCATCAAGCAAGCCGGTGACGGTTTTGACATATTTTGGCATTTCACCGTTGGACTGAATCTCGTTAAGTAAGTAACACCTCAGAATTTCGGCGATAAACTGTACAAATAGGCGCGACTGCCGGGTATGGCAAGAATGCATTCTCAGCCGTTTCAAGTCGGCATCATTCTTGAGGTCATCAAATCTCTTTTCCACTCCGTCACGAAGTTTATAGGCGATCAATGCGTCGTTGGGATTTTTAAACTGCGTGCTGAGGATGGCGAAGTAGCCCGCATCGACATTCCTCAGCTCAGAGATTTGTTCTAATTTAGGTGTAACTCTCACACCTCGAACCGGTGTCTTTTTCACATCGAAACAGAGCTGGGCCAATTCTTCAAGGGCCGGATCTTTTATTTTTTCCTCCAGAGAAAGTTTCTTTTCTAAGGACTTCAGGGTGCTCATCAAAGCCTCTACTTGATGATTCTTGTAGTAGTCCGTGTAATAGAGATGCAGA
>NZ_DBMALT010000072.1:0-7934 GCF_057870745.1 Parasutterella sp.
GCAAGTAGGCGACCCGCATAGGTTAATTGGAACCGCTGGGTGCGAGACCCGCATGCCCAGTGGTGTGAGAGGGGTAGGTGAAAGCTTCCCCTACTCGATTGCGCTCGGCATGAGCGAACTCTACAGGGTGGAAGTCCCGAAGTGCAGACGGTGGCGCCGAGCACATAGCCAGAGACAAGGCCTGAACCGCGAGGTTCCGACTGAAGGAAGCCCGAGGCAAACCATAGACCTTACGAACAGGAACGGTTTCAGGCAATTGTCGTCGGGTAATACTGCAAAACAAGTCGAAGCCTTGACAACTGACTTCCTTAAAGGCAGGGGATGGTCGTGGTTGGGTTGTTTTAGGGGTTAAAATGTTAAGTAACCGCTAAAAAACTAGAGTAACCTGGCTTACCAGATCGGTTTGGGAAGTGGTGTGAGAGGGTGTTCGCTGAAAATCAGCGAAACCCTGCTCGATTACATTCCAAAAACGGCTCATTGATGGGAAATTTTCCGAGTTAAGATTTAAATTTTTGACTAACTATTTCTTAGCCTTCTCTAATTATTAGAAGAAGGCGAAAAGAATGCTTCCTGATACACAAGTTCTCAAAAGAGTTTTCGATGAACTAAAAAGGCAACGATTGTCTCTTCAACGCCCGTGCGCCAGCCGGGCAAAATCACATTGAAATTTTCCATAAAGGAAGTATCAAATTCTTCCGAAAGCGGAACCGGCTCTTCTTCGGCAAAACTGAGTTTTGCTAACTTATGGTTGGGCAGGAGGCGAGCTAATGTCGAGTGAATAAAGCTAACGAGCTCGAAAAGAGAGGTTTCGCCGTTGGCCGCTAATTTATAAACACCATCAAAACCTGGGTTTGCCAGACATTTAAGAGCGGCAACAACCGTCATCTGAACCAAAAGATGACGCCCGATAAGGCGAAGCGGTTTATTTCCTGAGACGGTTATCCGTTTGCGGGATAAAATTTTGTCTATCCAATCGGTAATTAAGTTTTTTGTGCTTGAACAATAGAAAACTTCAGGCAATCTAATAAGTAGATGTTCACAGCTGATGAAAGGCGGAATACTTTCTTCCGGCTGCAGCCAGCTGACCAAAAGTGCCTCCTTTGTCTCTAAGGCCTGAGAAAGAGCCGCTAAATAATTTGCGCTTTTTGATTCGAAAGATCTGGCCGAGAATCGAGGAACATAGAAAACTGCATCCGGCTGTGTTAGCGTCAGGAATGCTGCAGCAAGTCCGGGATCATTTAGCGGGAGCTCGAACTCGGTAGGCTTCCATAAATCGGAATTCTTTTTAAGCTCTGAGGAAAGATAAGGTTCAAAGATTTCCGACTCGCCAAGCTGGGCAAAGCTGTATTGAACCTTGGTCATACAGGGGCCCCATCGACAAAATCTCCGACCCAAAGACCTTCATAACTGGGAGGTACCAGTCCGGGACAATGTTCAAAGTAGTCAATAAGCCAATGGACAAAGCGATTGACCGCAACTCTGTCTCGGTCTTTTCTGCTGATATAGATTTGCTGAACAGGGAATTTCCATTCCGGCAAGACTTCGCAAACGGTTCCGTTGGCCAGTTCGTCTAAATAGTAATAGACAGGACAATACGCTCCGATGCCTTTTGAGCGCATAACAACCTGCTTAATACCGCCCGGATTATTCAAACGCATATGAGCATGGAAGTGCAGCGGGAAATAGTCGCTTCCTTTTCTTAAAACCATATTCCTTTCGCGGTTTCTGGAAAAGAAAGAAAAAATAGGGTGCTCCGAAAGATCGCGAGGAGAGCGAATCGGATATTTCAGCGAGTTTAAATACTGTGGGGTGGCCGCGAGCATGAAGGAAATGCCGGCAATCAACTTAGAATCGCGCGTCGGAATATTCAGAGGCGTCACCGAGAGCATGACGTCATAGCTGGTAATGGCGTCAGAAGTCATCAGCTCAACGTAACTTAATGACCTCATAGACACTGAAACATCCGGATTGAATTCCAGGTACTTAGAAATTGCGATCGGCATGATGATCTCAGAAAGACCGATCGGGCATGCGATGGTGATCAAGTCCCTGTCGTTATCTCGAGCAACCTGAAGGTCTTTGAACAAAGAGGCCGCATCAAAAACGATACGTCTCATGCGGGAATAGGCCACAGATCCTGCACTTGTGAGCACTAGCTGTTTACCTTTTCTCCGGAAAAGTTCTACGCCTAGGTCTTTTTCGAGCTTATTAATACGTCGGGAAATGGAAGAGGCTTCCACGCCGCTCTCTTCCGAAACTTTGGCAATGGAACCACGGGAAACGATCTTAAAGAAAAGACGCCAGGTATCAAGGTCGGAAACAGTACTCACAGTTCATCCTTTCAGCTGAAATCCAGGTTGTAGTTTGTGTGTTTTTGTAACTAACAGGATTGGCAATTAAAACATTATAAATACGTTTATTTATTTGAATATAAACAAATAAAATTAAGGACAATTTGTAATATTTCTGTAAATTGCCTTTTTTGTCATCAATAACACTAAATTTTTGTCATTGTATCAACTGCGGTACTTAGGCACAATAACCATGTCGGACGTAACCAAGGTCCGACGGACATCTCCTGATTGGTTGTTAGATATAAACAGTCTGTTTTGGACTGTGCCTTCTTCAGAAAGAGAGAGCTGAAGAAGGTATTTTTTTGTCCAAAAAACTGACAGACGAAAAATATTCTCTTTATTTCTAGAGGATTCGAATCCTAATCCCGAAAATCTATAATTTTCCGGAATCAAAATAATTATTCTCGTTAGTCTTTGGCTTGTCCGAGAGAAGGCTATATAGCGGTCATTAGCTAGGAAATCGAACTACAAAATTCGTTATTCACGAAATCTCCGTCCTATATTGAAGAAAAAGAATCTTTCAGGAGATTTCAATGTCGCAAGAGAATCTATCGAATTCAGCCGGCCCCAGTTGCCTCAAACGAAGTTTTGGTATGCGGGAAGCGGTGACCATTACCGCCGGTTCTGTGATCGGTGTCGGTCTTTTTACAACCGGATCCAATGTAGTCGGAAACCTCGGTATCGAGGTAATCTTCGCCACCTTATTGGCGCTATTGGTAAGCATTTATCCTGCTCTTCTTTACGCAGAAATGGGGGCTGCACTTCCATATGCGGGCGGAACCTACCAATTTGCCTCGCTTGGACTAGGGAAGGCGGTAGGCGTTTTAGCCGGTTGGAATTTCATTATTTCGCTCGTTGCGGTTACCGGCGGTGAGGCGCTGGCCTTTAGTTATTACTTCAAAACACTTTGTCTTGCTTTCGGATGGCAAATTCCATTGTCTGATGTCGCAGTGGCGTTGATCGTCACGATCGTTTTCATTATTGCCAATGTCTTCGGTGTTAGGTTAACGGGCCGGCTGCAAAACGGCTTTATGTTCTTTTTCTGGGGCGTTGCTGCTATTTGGTTCCTGACAATGATCCCGAATATTGAACTGCCGAATTTTGTAAAGTCGCCGGAATTCATCGCAAAGGACAAAGACTTTACGTTTATCGGCGCCGTGTGCATGATCTGGTGGTGCTTTGCAGGCTTTGAAGCCTGTGTGGCGATGGGAGAGGAGATTCGTTTCCCGAAAATCAATATTCCTCGTGCCATGTTCTTGGCTCCGTTCGTCGTTTTCTGTGTGAACGCATTGTTCCAGTGGTATCTGATCGGTATTACACCGGTAGAGAAATTAGCATCTCTGGCAACGGCTGAAGCTCCTTATGCGGAAGCAATGAAGGCAGCCGGCATCCTAGGATTCCCTCTTGCCTTGCTCGCGGCCGGCATTGCTTTCGGCGGTGATTTCTCAACGTTAAACGCCTCTATTTCAACAACACCGCGTTATCTCTTTACGATGGCTAGAGACGGCGCAATGCCCAAGATTTTTGCAAAGGTCAGCCGCCGTTATCAGACACCTTACGTTGCGGTGATAACGCTGGGTGTATTGACCGTTGCTCTGATTGCAACTAACTCATTGCTTTACATTGCAGAACTTTCCTTATTCGCAGATCTTTTCTACTACGTTCTCGGAATACTGGCAGCTTGGGGTTTGCGGAAAAAGCATCCTGAATTAAAACGTTCTTATAAAGCTCCATTGATCATGGTCGGTGCTCCGGCCAGCGCTTTAATTTACTTGTATATGATGACTGAGCTGAGTAATGAGGCTTTTTACACCGGCGTTATATGGTGTCTCCTCGGAATTGCTATTTACTGGTGCTGCTCTAAGTATTACGGAGCCGGCGCATCTTTTAAGTTGGATGAAAAAGCTTCCGGCGTTGATGAAATCCCGACACCTGAAGAAAAGAGGAGCATGGACCGGGAATATCATCTTTGGTGGTTCCTCGTAGGTGGATTGAGCATTGTTGCCACGCTGCTTTATTTACTACCGTATTTGATGCGCTAAGTTAACCAAAACGTATTTGAGCCTCGTCCTGAATGACGGGGCTTATTTTTTAACTTGAATCGAAGAATTTTGGGGCTAATCTAAATACGAACTCAGAATTAGATTCTTGCTTAAAGGTGAAAGAGAGAAAGCTCCGGAAAAGGGGGGGGGAGCAAGGAAAAGAAGATTTCTTAAAAACAAATATCAGAAGTAATCCTAATTCTTTGGTGACGAAAGCGGATTAATAGAAATAAGACAAGTTGAAGTTGTAGTACGTAATCTTTTTTGAAGAAAGAACAAATCTTTGAAAAAGAGAGAAAGCATGTACCTATAGAAACAATACCAAGTTAATGCTCTGAAAGTGAGATTACAAACTTCTTTGAAAACTCGAAGATTTATCGATGGCATCAAAGGGTACTCATATATTAGGGCAGGGAAGTGTGTATTAAATAAAGTAAGTTTGCTTTGATTGTCATCAAAATTGAAAATTAAAATAAATATAAATATCCAGAAGTATTAAATTTAAATTTTTTATAGAATAATTATAACAACATTAAAAAAGTTTTCAGTATACCGTTTGAACAAAACATTTAAATTATTTAAATATAAAAACAAGTTAGACAAGATAAATTCTTTCTATCTATTATTTAACTTCGTTTCGAGTAGAGCAGGGTAGGCTTTTTCTCATAACTTTCTTTGATAATCTGAATACTATAAATTCATCAATTTCCTGATTCTCTACCATAGAGATTGAAAATTTAATTTGTACAGCAGGAAGGAAAGCTAAGGTGTAAGTCAGAGAACTTGGAGAGAAGTTACCGGAAAGTTGTCAACAGAGCGTTGTGAATATATAGAAATAGACAATTTCTTCGTATAAACAGATAGATAGATGAGTTTATAAAGACTTTTTACGAGCGATAAAAAACTCGAAATAGGTCGATTTATTTACTGTATAAACATTAGATTAGAAAAGGTTCCAATAAGTTAAATTAGATTAGATATTTATCTGAAAGAAGATTTGTTAACAATAAAAATCGTTAATTTACAGATAGTTAAGTAGATACTTAAAGGCTTCGTCATTCATACAGTATGATGTACTGTCAATATAACTGTATAGATGATTTATACAGTAAATTTGAGAGGATTGAGAGGGTGGTATCTTAAGTTACCCTGTTATACAAAAATACTGATACCCCATTGTATAAACCAATAAAAACATAAAAAGGAATGAGATCGCCTACAAATTTTAAAGATTATTATAAGCTAATAAAGAAAATGAATAATATAAGGAATTAGGTCATTGTGAATTTAAACATACTTTTTTAATCTTATTTATATCTCTTTTAAATATTTGACAACTAAAATAAATTAATTATTATTAGTATTGATAGTAGCCTTAAACAGAATTTAATTATTTTTGCATTTCTTCTTATTATTAAATCAAATTTAATTTTCTAACGAAAAAGTTGGATCTAAATAGAAAATTAATTTTTAATGACGTGCTTGTTTCTAGCTGTCAACCTTTGTCTTTGCCATAGGAAGGAATTTGTCTGTTCCTATGCAAAACAATCCTTAACCTATTTATTTAATTGAGATATTCACTAAAAAATGAATTCTTATTCGCAGGGGTGAATCTGGATATCAGAAGGCGTTTTCAAAATTCTTATCTTTAAATCGGCTTGCCTAAGCTTTTTTAGCTAAGATTTTTATGTTGTAATTTTCGAAACGACTATTTTTCTTATCCTTAGGAGATTCTTTATGCAACGCCGCCAGTTAATTAAAGGCTTAGCCGCCGGAGCAATTGTTTCTACTTTGCTTCCTGCATTTGCAGCAGAACCCGTAACCCTCAAAGTCGGAGCTTCTCCCCTTGTAACAGGAGATATTCTTGAGTTCGTAAAACCTGCCCTTGCCAAAAAAGGCATCAATCTCAAGATCATCGAATTTACCGACTATATTCAGCCGAATCTAGCTTTGGCGGATAAAGAAATTGATGCAAATCTTTTCCAACACAAGCCTTTCATGGATAAGTTCTGCCAGGACCGAGGTCTTAAGCTGACGGCTTTGTCTGGCATTTTTATTGCACCTATCGCTCTTTACTCTAAAAAGATCAAAGACGTTAAGGAATTAAAGAAGGGCGACACCATCACGATCCCTAACGATCCGACGAACGGCGGCAGAGCACTGCAGCTGCTTGCCGGAACAGGTCTTTTAAAACTAAAAGAGGGTGTCGGACATGCAGCAACAGTTGAGGACATCATTGATAATCCGTTGAGGTTAAGAATCGTAGAGGTCGAGGCTGCGACGCTTCCGAGAACACTTGATGATGCTCGCGCAGCCGTTATTAATCAGACCTACGCGCTGCCGGCCGGCCTTAATCCCGTCAAAGACTCCTTACTCATTGAAAGTAAAGATTCTCCGTATGCAAACATGGTTGCTATCCGTACCGGAGACAATCGCCCAGAACTTGTTGAATTGAACAACGCACTTCACACACCGGAAGTAAAACAATTCATACTTGAGCACTACAAAGGATCTTTGATTCCATCCTTCTAACATTAGGACGCCTGTACATGAATAAACGCAATTTTTTGATTACCGCTGCACTCAGCGCCGCTCTCTGCTTTTTCGGTACTGCAAACGCCGCTGAGACCTTAAAGATTGGAGCTTCTCCGGTTCCGCACGCTGATATTCTGAAAGTGGTCCAGCCCGAACTCGCTAAAAAGGGCATTGACCTTAAGATTATTGAGTTCTCTGATTATGTTCAGCCGAACCTGGCGCTTTCTGACAAAGATCTGGATGCCAACTTCTTCCAGCATCTGCCTTATCTAGAAGCTTTCTCGAAAGACCATCGCTTAAATCTGGTGTCTGCAGGAGCGGTTCATATTGAACCGATGGGCGTTTACTCCAAGAAAGTAAAGAACTTGGCCGATCTGAAAAAAGGTGCCTCTGTCGCCATTCCTAATGATCCGACAAACGGCGGAAGAGCGCTTCAGGTTCTTGCTGCTGCCGGCCTGATCAAAATGAAAGACGGTGTCGGTGTGAACGGAACTCCTCTGGATATCACCGATAATCCGAAGAGAATCCGTATCGTCGAAGTGGAAGCAGCAACACTGCCCAGAGCTTTGGACGATCTAGATGCTGCCGTTATCAATTCTAATTACGCCCTCGGCGCTAAGTTGAACCCCACAAAAGATGCGATTGCCATTGAAGCCAAAGATTCTCCTTATGCAAATGTTGTGGCAGTGAGAGCAGGGGACGAAAACAAACCCGCTATTAAGGAATTGATGAGCTCTCTTCATTCGCCCGAAGTTAAGAAGTTTATTGAGGAAAAATATAACGGAGCCGTTGTTCCGGCTTTCTAAGTCGCTAATCGGATGGACGTCAAAGCTGAAGAATCTTGAAAATTACTTCTGACGGTTTATCCATTAGCGGACAAAGGGAAATCCTTCCATTTTGAGATCGAGTAGGGGGACGGGTTTCCCCGCCCCTCTCTCACAGCACCCATCGTGCGGTACCGCAATGGGCGCTTCATTAACGGATCTCCATAAAGCGGAGAGAG
>NZ_DBMALT010000073.1:0-7729 GCF_057870745.1 Parasutterella sp.
TACAAATAATACATAAGTTTAGAGAAATATTTTTAGCGAAAAAAGAGAACCCACGGGGGCTCGCGAAGTTTTTTAAGCTAGCTCAGGTATTGAAAACGGGAAAAAGCTTTTAACAAAATTTTTAATTTCATGAAAAGATAACTGAGATGCCAGATTCAAAAATTAAGGAAAAAGTTTCTAGATTGCCCGAGATCTACCAACCTATTTTTGGGTTCCCATCTTTATCAGGTAACAATTCTCGCTCATGCTCAGACCGTCTAGACTCAATTCTTAGAATCGGGCGTTTACTAAAAGAGGATAAAAAAAAACTTAGAGTGTTAGATCTCGGTTGTGCTCAAGGTTTTTTCTCTTTTTCATTGGCTCAAAGTTTGGGTGCGGAAGTTGTCGGAATTGATTATTTGAAAGAGAACATTGACGTTTGCAACGAACTTAAGAATTATTTTGGTTTTGATGAAGTTGAGTTCTACTGCGGAGACTTTGATGTTTTGATTCCAGAACTGCTTTCAAGGAAATTTGATATAGTTCTCGGTTTGAGTGTTTTTCATCATTTTCTTGCAGAAAAAGGTGAGAGAAGAACAGAAGACATTATGCAAAAGTTGGCAAATAATGCCACGATTGCAATCTTCGAACTTGCCGTCAAGGAAGAGGGACTCTATTGGTCAAAATTTTTGCCTAAACATCCTTATTCTCTAATCTCTCCTTTCGTTTTTCGAATCACAATCGAGTATATAGCTACGCATCTGACTTCAGTAAAAAGGCCACTCGTATTTGCATCTAACAACTATGTTCTTGCTCAAGAAAAACTTTACGCCATTCAGAAGTGGAAGGATAAATCATACGAAGAAGGTGTAAAATTTGGGAAATTTTTTATTTTTTCGAAAGGGTATTTCATAACTTTAGTTAAAAAGGAATGCTGTAAAGACTTGGATTGGTCCTCTTTCCAACAGGATTACGATAGAGAATTAGCTGTCAGTTCTTCAAAAATATCTTCCATTCAGATTCCCAACTATTATCTTTTTCATAAAGATCCTGATACTCTATTGATCGTTAGAGAATTAATTTCCGGTTCTCTCCTATATGACGTTTTAAAATTAAAAGAACTAGAAAGATCTCAAAGATCTTCACTCATGAAGGCCATATATGACCAATTAATCCGTTTGTCAAAAGAGGGTCTTTATCACTCTGATGTGAGAAGCTGGAATATTTTATTAACTGAAAACGGTCCGAGACTTATTGATTTTTCATCAATAAGTGAAAAACCTAAAGATTTGGTTTGGCCGTTTGACTTGAACCTAGCCTTAAATGCTCTGTTCAATCAAATAGAGGATGGCATTATTTTTAATGACTATAAATTGATGCCAGTAACCACTTTTATAAATCCACATAATCCCTACTCAGAAAAATTACTGGCTGCTTATTCAGAAGGGTCTTCTTATGAGACTAAAGACGATTTTGGAAAAATGAAATTTGTAAATGCACAAAAAATGTTTATCAATGAATTGGGGAGACTAAAAAGCGAGCTTCAATCAGAACTTCATGAATTCAAAAATGAAAAATTAGAAAAATTAACTTGCGATCTAACTTTAAAAGAAAAGTGCATAATAGATTGTAAACAGACAATTGAAACTCTCGAAGAAAGAGAGAGGCAATTGATGGAAGAAAGAAATAATCTTCTTCAAGAATTAAAGGTAATAAAAGGTTCTAGAGGCTATCGGAGTTTACAGCTCTTAAGAAAATACAGAATTAATAAGTTATTTTTGTTTTTCTTTTCGAGCGAGAAGTCAAAATAAGTAACGGCCTGAATTCTTATTTGACTTGTTTTAAGAATTCAGGCTAATTAAAAAGACTACTTTTTTAATATTAAATACCGCCACATTTTCTTGATAAAATCAAAAAATTATACAAAATAATGGGAGCAGACGTCTTCTGGCGAACTGTCCATCTTAATCTTTCCGTGTTCTAACCAAATAGCACGTGTACAACATTTCCTAATTAAGGATTCGGAATGACTAGCAATAATTAAAACGTTAGCTCGGTCTATCAAGTTGTTTAGTCTGGTTTCTGCTTTCTTTTGAAAATCGAGGTCTCCAACAGACAGCCATTCATCCATTAGTAAGATATCAGGTGAAATCATTGTCGATACAGCAAATGCCAATCTCATGTGCATGCCAGTAGAATAAGTTCTTACAGGCATATCAATGAATGAACCCAACTGAGTGAAGTCGATTATTTCCGGCAACGCTTTGTCTACTTCTTTTTTTGGTATGCCAAGGAGGGCTGCTCGAAGGTAAATGTTTTCTATTCCAGTTGCTTCTCCGTCGATGCCAAGCGAAATACTGATTAGGGATCCGACGTTTCCTATAATTTCAGCTCTCCCTGAGGAGGGGGCGTAGACTCTGCCAAGTACTCTTAATAACGTGCTTTTTCCTGCGCCATTATGTCCTAATAAGCCAACTCTTTCGTGAGGTCCTATCTCCAAATTAATATGATCCAAAGAGCGGACAATCGTTTTACCCGCTTCTGTTAACCCTATTTTTCCCCCTGTCGCTATTCCCATTACTGTTTTTTTTAAAGACCTTCCTTGAGAGTTAAAAACAGGAATATCGACGCAAACATCTTTTAAAGAAATTTTCATGACTACAGCCAATAAGCAATGCGAGATCTATATTTGTCAAAAAACTTAATGGAAATTAGCCATCCAAGTATGCATAAACAGGTTGAGATAATCCAATTCGTAAAACTTGGAGCATTTCCGAGTAACGGCTCTCTAACAATGGCGAGTAAGTGGTAAAAAGGATTAGGCTCAAGGATCATGACGCTTGCTCTCGCGGGCAGGAGTGCAGGGAGCCAAATAATAGGCGTCACATAAAAAAAGATTTGAAGAATGCTTGCAACAATTTGAGTTAAATCCCTAAACCTTGAACATACTATAGATAATAAGATGGACATCCAGACAAGATTTAAGCTAACTATTACGAGCCCAGGAATAAACAAAAATATGTTCAGATTAATCCCTCTTTGAACGCACAATAAAACAATGGGTAATATAATGATATTGTGGAAAAAAATATATAAATTCCTAAATATCATTCTATAGATGTGAGTAGTGAGGGGTAGAGGCAATTGTTTAATGATTGGCTCTGCGGTAACAAATACGGACGTAGCTTCTGTGATTGTAGAAGAAATAAGTCCCCATATAATTAAACCTGTAGCTAAAAACGGTAAAAAATCAGACATCGGAGACTTGAAAAGAGAGCCAAAAATAATCCCGATACACGCGATCATTACCCCTGTAGATATTGTTATCCAAAATGGACCCAGTGTGGATCGTCTATAACGTTGTCTAATATCGGCTCTGGCAAGATATAAAGGAAGCCCAATGTCGAGAGTTGCTCTTTTAATATCCTCCCAACCTTCTCCAAAAAATTTACTCATTTTTATGAAAAAAATTTAGATGACCTATGAGTTTACCGTATAGATACTGAGGTTACAATCCAAGGATTGCGACGTTGTAAATACAAATGAATTTAAGCACCTTTGAACTATTCAAAAGTCTGAATAATGCAGATGGCTCAATAGAGCTATCAAATACAGAACTTATAAAATTACAGAATTGTCTTTTCGACATTTTGTCTGATATAGACCAATTTTGCACGAAGAGTCACATCTCTTACTTTCTAAGTGGAGGGACGGCTCTTGGCGCCCTTCGTCATAAAGGATTTATTCCTTGGGATGATGATCTTGACATTAATATGACCCGAAAAGATTTCTTTGCATTCTTCAAGAGTTTTGAGAAAGCTTTCCCGGGAAAATATGTTGTTCAAAGTCCGGGCCAAACAGAAGATTATTTTCTGACTTCTGGAAGAATTAGACTTAAAAATTCCGCCTATGTCACAAGAGGTGAACAGGATGAAAAAGAACAGGGCATATTTGTTGATATTTTTATCATTGAAAACGTCCCGAATAATGGGCTTTTAAGAAGAGTGCACGGTTTCTTTTGCCTCGGTTTCGGGTTTCTTCTTTCCTGCCGGATGTTTTATAAAAACCGAAACTCTTATCGGTCTCTTCTTTCAGGAAGCCTAGAAGCTAAAAAGGTTTTTAAAATAAAAAATACTGTTGGTTTTTGTACATCATGGCTGTCAGCTTCGGGATGGAACTCTCTTACAAATTGGGTCTATTCTCTGTGTAAAAACGAACATTCTGAATATGTATCTATTCCGTCTGGGCGTAAACACTACTTTGGTGAGCTTTATAGGAGGTCTGGTTTTTGTGAGAAAGACTTCTTAGACTTCGAAGGTCTCCGATGCCCCGTTGCAAAAGACTTAAATGACTATCTCACAAAACTGTATGGTCCGGACTATATGACACCGCCTCCCCCAGAGAAGAGAGAAAAACATTTAATATTCAAATTCAAACTTCCTGAAAATTTTAAAGGTAAATCATGATAACAGCGGTTGTTTTGGGAGCAGGAAAAGGCACGAGAATGGCAAGTTCGACTTTGCCGAAACAATTTTTGAACCTTGGCGGTTTGCCTATGATCGTCCAGACCGTTGAGAAGTTTGCAGTCATAGAAGAGGTAAGCAAAATTGTCGTTGTTGTGTCTAAACCATGGATGACCCATGCTAAAGATTTATTTAGAGATAAGCCTTACGTCGATAAACTGATCTACTGTGAGGGAGGATGCTCCCGACAAGAATCCCTCTTTAATGCTTGTAATTACTTAAAGAATGAGTTTGGCAAAGATGTTGGTGTCATTAGCCATGATGCTGCAAGACCGTTCTTATCAATAAGGATTATTGAAGATAACATCAAACAGCTTAAAAAAGGGAATGCATGTGACACCGTCCTTTCGTGCACAGACACAATAGTGGAGAGCAGAGATTCTGAGGTCATTTCAAATATTCCTAACAGGAATTATCTTTATCAAGGCCAAACCCCTCAAAGCTTTATCTGTCAGGAGTATATCGATGCCTATGAAAAAATCGGAGAGGATCCGTCGGTCACTGACGCGGCAAAACTCTTGCTGAAATATGGAAAGCCCGTTTTGCTAGTTAAGGGTGAACCCTTCAATATAAAAATAACAACTGACTTTGATCTTGCTTTCGCCGACTTTTTGATGTCTTCTAAACAATGATCAATCAAAAAATCAAATTAGTAAGGCCTGGCCTTTTCCTGCCTTTTTTTTCTTCAGAGAGTGAGGCAACAGATAAAGTTATCGTAAAGCCGACAGTTCTATCAATTTGCGCTGCCGACCAGAGATATTTTAAAGGCGCAAGGCCGGCGGCTGTCTTGAAGGCCAAATTGCCTATGTGTTTAATTCACGAGGCGATAGGCCAGGTTGTCTATGATCCTCTTAAAAGATTCAAGACTGACCAGAATGTAATTTTGTTGCCTAATGGAGGAGAAGACGATCTTCTTAATAATTACAAATCTAATTCATACTTTCGTTCCAGCTCGGCCGATGGGTTCACGCAAGAATTTTTGATGATGGGGGCAAAGGAGCTTTTACCTTTTGTTTCTCGGTCACCTAACTATTATGTTTTCGCAGAGCTTCTGAGTGTTTGCTTCCAAGCCATAAGCCGAATACCTCACAATTCTTGGACTCAAGCCACCTCTGTTGGAATATGGGGAGACGGTGTAGTAGGGTATCTTCTATCCGTCTGCATTAAAAAAGAGCACCCAAACCTTAGAGTTAGAGTATTCGGTAAGCATGAGGAGAAACTGTTTCTTTTTTCTCATGCAGATGACGTAGAAATTATCGGAGATGAATACTCTCCATTTTCTGATATAGATATTGCTTTTGAAGCCGTTGGAGGCGCAAAGGCTGGGGAAGCAATAAACCAAATAATAAAAACAATAAAACCATGTTCTTCAATCTGCTTAACTGGTGTTTCGGAATATCCGGTCCCTATTGACACAAGGAAACTTCTTGAAAAAGGAATTTCGCTTATAGGCACAACGCGATCACTAAAAAGAGACTTCGTTAAGGCAAAAGAATATTTGGACAGCGTAGACGACTTTTCAATGTTAGATAAGATCATTTCGAATCATCTTGTCATTAACTCTTCAGAGGACTTAACCCAGGCCTTCTATAGAGATCAAAAAATGCCGTTTAAGACCTTACTAGAATGGTGTATATAGTAAGAGAATGTTCTAAATAGAAACGGTAGTTAAAAATCTTCGGGAGTACTGCTTATCTCTCCATTTGCTTTCAGAGAAGAGAATATAGAGGCAGTAAAAGAGAGTTTAAAGAAGACTGGATCTTAAGGATGATCTATGAAAATTTTATTAGTCGGTGCTGGAATTACAAATCTGACTTTAGGAAGGTACCTCGCTGAAGGAGGTCACAAAGTTGTTATTGTTGATCGAAAAGATCATATCGGTGGAAACTGTTTCGACTATTACGACGAAAACTCCATCGACATTCATGCATATGGCACTCACATCTTCCATACGGATGACGCCGAAGTCTGGAGATTTCTTTCTAAGTTTACGCAGTGGTATCCGTACCAGCATGAAGTGAAGGCATTGGTGGACGGCCAGCTCGTCCCAGTCCCTTTTAACTTCAATTCAATTGAGCAGTTATTCCCTAAACAAATGGCTGAGCGGATGATTGCAGCACTTTTGTCTGAATTTGAGTTCAACAAAAAAGTACCGATTCTCGAGCTTCGTGAGAGTAAAAATCCGGACCTTCAGTTCCTAGCTGAGTACGTTTACGAAAAAATTTTCCTTCACTACACAGAAAAACAATGGGATGTTCGTCCGGAGGATTTAGATCCTTTAGTAACGGGAAGGGTTCCTGTTTTTGTTGGCAGGGATAATCGTTACTTCCAAGCAAAGTACCAAGGTATTCCATTAGAAGGTTACACCCGAATGTTTGAGAAGATGGTTGATCATCCTAATATCGAAGTTCGCCTGAACATCGAATTCGATAAAAGCATGCTAGACGGGTACGACCACTGTTTCTTCTCCGGCGCAATCGATGAATTCTTTGACTATAAATTTGGCCAGTTGCCGTACAGAAGCTTGAGATTTGATTTCCTAACTTTTAATCGGCCTTATTTCCAATCTAATTCCGTTGTTAATTATCCTAATAACTACGACTTCACAAGGATCGGGGAATATAAGTATTTCTTAGATACTCAATCTCAGAACACGGTTGTATCTTATGAGTATCCAGAAGCATTCGAGTTAGGGAAGAACGAAAGATACTATCCTATTCTCAACGAATGGAATACGCGTTTGTACGAGAAATACCTATTTGAAGCAAGTTCAAATCCTAACCTTACTTTCCTTGGACGTTTGGGAGACTATAAGTA
Source organism: Parasutterella sp. (assembly GCF_057870745.1). Classification (NCBI taxonomy): domain Bacteria; kingdom Pseudomonadati; phylum Pseudomonadota; class Betaproteobacteria; order Burkholderiales; family Sutterellaceae; genus Parasutterella; species Parasutterella sp. The sequence continues at coordinate 7,320 of NZ_DBMALT010000073.1, forward strand.
TTACGACATGGATCAAGCCGTCTCACGTGCCATGAATTTAGCTTCGTCCTGGTTGAAATAATCTATTTGAAGTTGAAGGGGCTTTATATTCAGCTAAAAAACATACTTTGTACTTTTCTGGATAGAGCCTCTTCTTTCTCCTGATTTTGGAAGTGTTACTCTCTTTATGAGAATCTTAAGTTAGCGATGGGCGGCTTTCAAATCAAACAATTTTACCCATTCTCCGAAGGTCTTGAATCAGTCACGGGAGCGGTGACGCCCATTGATGCGGCGACAAAAGAAAAACATAGCTGCTTATTTGGATATAAGGTACGTGTCTTATAGATTTCTTTCCTAAATAATTCTACTGACGGATACTGCCTCTAATTAAAAAAGGAGGCAGAAGATGCAGATTGATTGGCCGCGGTACG
>NZ_DBMALT010000074.1:0-7220 GCF_057870745.1 Parasutterella sp.
GTTCTCTATCCCAAACGTTTTTATAGGTGTAAACGTAATAAACGGAACCTGCCTTGTTAATCAGAATCGGAGGAAGCTTCGGATTTGCCATTGATAGATCTCCATATATAATGATCTAGTTTAGCACAAAAAATCCTCAATTTCAATATTAACTTCATGTTTAATTGAGGATTTTTAAAATAATGAAGATCTAGAAACGCAAAATCTCAGGAATAAATTATCTTTATATTTCAATTAGTTAAAGAGTAACATTTAATCTCCCCGATCTCTTTTCACGTGTTCTCCACGCAGTCTGAGACATTTCTGAACGCTTGTTCAGGACCTTTCGGTTAATATGGCAAAGTCATTTACGGAATTTAGGTATGAGAGTTCTGGCTGCCTCCCTTCTCGTCGCTGCAACCTTGCTTCAAGGATGCACGCTGTTAGGCATCGCCAGCACAACCGCTTCCATCTCTTCTCCTAAGCACGGCTGGTTCGATGTCAATGCCAAGCTTGTAGAAAAATCCGAACTCAGACGCCCCGCCGTCCCTCTTAACCTTACGCTTCATCTTCGGGTCATCGTCCAAGGCATCGACACCGGCAAGGAAGGCACGCTTGAAGACTCCTTCGAATGGCTGTTTGCAGATGAAACTCGTAAAGAGATGGTTGATCTACTGGAGAAAAACGGAATCGCACTCATTACCGACCGCGGCTTGGACGGCGCAGTCTATATCGAAATCTCCGACACAATGGAAGATATAGGCATGCGCTACCTTCCGATTATTCCGACGGTTCGCTGGACCGAGCGCAAAATCGGCAAGATGCGTATCACTTTCATTAATTCCGCAAACCATAAAGTTTCTTCCACACTCACTGAAGAAAATGTTTTTATTCAGTCCGGCCTTCTGTCCGATTCTCCTCAATCTGAATACAAGAAGAAGCCTTTCGAATTAAGCCGCTGGGACTACACAATTAAAGGCGACGGTATCGGTCTGCACGAGCTCAATGAGCAGCTCTTTTATCAGTGCATGAAGAAAATCCAGGACAAAGTCTCATTAGAGGAATTTTTTGGCGTTCCCGATGATTCTTCCGACGAGCCGAACGCTCCTGATCCGGCAGAAGGATGGCATAACAACACAGGCGGCGAACTCGTCGACTAATCAAACACTTTCGACCAAGTTAGATATACTCCGTTCAGTACGTATTTACTCTCATAAAGGTCAAAATGTCTTCATCTAAGATCGCTGCCGCGGTAGCAGTTTGTGCCGCGGTCTATGCCTGCGCTTACGGCGGATTGGTTTATTACCAGGGCCAAAAATTCCAAGAATACGCATCCGATCTTCCCAAGTATTTGGGCAGTGAATGGAAGTCCGTCAAAGTGAACATCACCGACAACGGTTTCTTCAGCAAAGAATTTATCGTTCTCAATAAAAATGCCCAGCCGAAAGATAAGGATACCGTCACGCTTCCCGGCAAAGTAAAGTTCGGATGGTCCCCTGAAAGCGAGATCACGATTAAGGGAGAAGGCAATGAAGTTTTTAAGAAAGTCGTTGAAGCCGCACAACCGGTGCTGAAGACTTCTTTTAACTATCGTTTTATTCCGAATTTATTCGTCTTCAGCAGCAAAGCCGTTGAAACAACCGTTGACGGCGAAACCTTTAAAATCGGCGCGATTCAGTCCCAAGCCCTCCCGAAATTAGTAAAACAGGCGGACGGCAGCCTGCTTATTGAAAATCTTGATTCTTCCGTCAAGACAGACATCTTCTCTTTGGCCTCAGAAGAAAGCAACGTTGCTCTAAGTAATCCGGAATTTAAATTTTCTGTCAAAGGCGGAAATCTCAAAGCCGCTGCTCTGTCTTTTTCGGTGAGCGGAATCGATTACAGAGACAGCAGTACACAGTTCACTATCGGAAAGACTTTGGTTTCTATCAACCAAAGCCAAAACAAATCTGAAATTACCGAAGGCATCAAAATCACTTTTGATCACCTGAAAGTCGGTGGTTTCTTAAAGGTCGGCATTGACAGCTGGAATACCGGATTAACAGCACATTTTCCGCCCGAACCTCTGCTCTTTGACTTCTTGGTGCAAGAGGCTTTCGGAACAAACTTCTGCACTAACTTCCCGCTCATTTGCTCTCCTGAGCCTATAAACGAAGCTCAGGCCGAAGAGATCTTAAGAAACGGCATCCTTGCCGGTAAAACCTGGGCCGCGGTTGAACCCTCTGAGATTAAAGTCGGCAAAGAAAGCCTTTCTTTCAGCGGACAGCTTAAAAAGCAACCCGAAGGCAATACTTTGGGATCTGTGAAATTCAGACTTCAGACATCCGACGGCGGCCTCGGACAGTTTGCGCTCATGGCATTGCCTCGCAACTCTTACTTAAGCGAAGGCAAAGGAGTTTATGCAACTGAAATCGTTCCGACACTCACGCCGAACGGCGATTTGATTTTGACGGCAAACGGCGTCCGTCTTTTCTAAGAAATCTCCGGACAAAGAAAATCCCGCTCGTTCTTTAGGAACTGCGGGATTTTCTGTTTTAGTCAGAGACTAAATTACTTGGCCAGCTCAATCGGTTTGCCATCCTTGCGAATGGTAAAGTTATGGCACTGGTTGCACATCAGAACCGGTTTAGACAAATTGGCCTTATGGCAGTCTTCGCAGTTCACCTGACCCAAGTGAGAATGATGGGGATTGGGAACCAGATCGGCTGTCTGTTTAGCCAGTTTGTCATAGTCACCGTGGCACTGCATGCACTGATACTTGGTGACATAGCCGTCTTTGCTTTTCGGCCACATAGCACCGTGAATTTGTCCCAGTGTCTTGGCCTGAGCAGCAGGAGCAGCAGCGGCAGGTGCCTGGTCAGCTGCATAGACGGAAAGACCGACGCTCATTCCGAAAAGAGCGGAAGCTAAAACGAGTAATGTTTTTTTCATTTTTGATCTCCTCTTACTTTGCAGCTGCGGCTCTCTGAGCCATTTCTTTACCGGCAATTCTTCCGAATACGGTGGCTGCGCCTAACTGAGCGCCGCCGGCATAGTTATGGAAGAAGATACCGCCGGAGGAGTTGCCGACTGCATAGAGACCGGGGATGGTCTTGCCGTCTAAGTTCTGAACTTCAGCCTTCGTGTTAATCAGCGGGCCGCCGAATGTAGCGGTCATACCGCCCTGCAGAGGCACAGCATAGAACGGAGCTTTTTCAATCAGATGCGGTTTCTTGTAGGTGTTCGGCGGATTCATCTTGCCCAACGTACCGTTCTTGACTGCATCGTTGTATTCCTTAACAAGCGCCACAATCTTGGCCGGAGGCAAACCTGCCTGTTTAGCGACTTCTTCGATCGTGTTGGCCTTACCGTACGGGCTGTTCAGCATATCGAATTTAGGAATAACTTTGTCGAGCACCGGGCATGTCGAGTCGACGATGACCCAGCCGGTGTTATCCAGTGTCTTCTGAGCTGTGGTTCTAGCTTTAATCACATAGGTGTTGTTTTCATCCATGTAACGATCACCGGAAGTATTGACCTGAATACCATAACCGGAGTTCAGAACGTCAGCAGGATTGACGTGGGTTGCACCGATAATCGGACCGGCATGGAACTGGTCCATGTTGACGCACTTAGCATACAGAGGAAGCGTCAAGGAAATGTTTTCACCAGTTGTGGACTTGGAGCCGCGAAGCACCATGCGGGTAGCCCAGCCGCCGATGTATTTATCGACCATTTCAGGATTGGCAGAGAAGCCGCCGGTTGCAATGGCAACGCCGCCCTTGGAGAAGTATTCTTCCTGTCCTGCCGGTGTCTGAATCTTCACGCCGGTAACACGCATCTTGTCGTCATGAAGAAGTTCAATACCTTTGTGCTCGAACTTAACTTCAACACCTTCTTTAGCGGCAGCCGCAAGAAGTTTCTTAACGAGCTGTGCACCGCCTGTGAGACCTTCGCCGTCAACACGACAGGTACGGCCGAGACGCGGATACGGCATCGGACGAATCTTGCCGAACTTAACGCCGATATCTTTTTCCAGCCAGTCAATACCGGCGGAAATGTTATCAGTGTAAGTGCGGTTCAAAGCCTTATCGCCCATCTGTTTGGAAACGTCCATCATCATGGCGTAGAAATCGTCGGCAGTATCTTTGATGCCCTGCTCTTTCTGATGACGAGAGCCCCAGCCGCAAACGGAGCCCAAAGCAAAAATAGCGTTCCCGTCGGGACGGTCGCGTTTTTCGAATACAACTACTTTCTTTGCACCAGCCTGCTTAGCGGCGATGGCAGTGACCAATCCGGCAGGACCGGCCCCGAGCACGATCACGTCATAAGTATTTTTATCGTTCTGGGCGGGTGCCTTTGCTGCTGGCTCTGCTGCGTGGGAAGCGCCCACGAAAGAAGCAAAACCGGCTGCCATAGAGCCAACTAAACCGCCTTTCAATACGTTACGTCTGTTAAAGACCTTCATTTGGTACTCCAAAGTCAAGATACATTCGAGTAAGAGGGGTAGTTATTTATCTTCTTAAAATCCCGGGGGCTTAAGAACCTCTCGGCATGAATTTTAGCATTAAGATTTCTTAAGAGATAGTTCAACGGGGCGATAAATTCCACGTCTTCTACAAAAGGACGGGAAATTCCTGAAAAATGAGAACCCAGACTGCACCTAAGTCTGCAAGCAATAATCTCTTTTCGACTAATGCTCTCAGGCATTTGCATATTAATAAGCAAATTCAAAAAAACTATTTTTCTTAAGAATCGAATTATTCAAAGAAAACAATCAAATTCTAATAGCCCCTCTTTTATCCTATGTCAACTTTTATTTTCAGAAAAATCACGGATAAACGCACAGACAAAAAAAATGGGACCTCTCGGTCCCCTGATTCTCATTAGATTAGAGCCTATCCTGCCACTGTGCCCTCGGCACTGCCGTGTAGATCGGAAGCATAGGATCTGCTCCGTTTTCCAGACCAACCAACGCGAGCGCGGTCAAAAGACACAATTGAGGTCCTTCATAAGAACGCACTGGTTCAAACCATTCAGACAATGAATGGTTAAAGCCCTCTCTGCCGCCGGCACCCAAGCTCGTAGAAGGAATGCCGAGAGACATCGGAACGTTTTGGTCTGTCGAAGCGCTCATGTACTCTGTGAGCTCAATGCCTAACGCCATTTGAGCCGCTCTGGCCGCTTGAAGCACAGGACTGTCGGGTTTAGAGACCGCAGCCGGACGGTGGCCGATCGGCGTAACCTTGCATCTAACCTGCAGCGCCGGATCGGTCACATTCCAGCGCTGATTTTCCAACTGAGCACCGAAAGCAAAAAGCGGAAGGACTTCCTGTACGAGGCCGTCGAGCATTTGCGGGTCTTCGCTTCTTAAGTCAATTTCACATTCCGCGTGTTCGGCAATAGCGTTCACAGAAGAACCGCCGCTCATGGTGGCTAATGTAAAAGTCGTTTTGGGTTCGGCCGGAACCTGGAGGTTGGCAAGCAAAGCGCCGGCTCGGCACAGTGCCTGAGTGGCGCTCGGATACTGACCAAAATTCAAATAGCTGTGACCGCCGGGACCGCTGTATTCAATCTTGTAGCGCTTAGAACCGACAGATCCGTAGAGCAGTCTTCCGGGGTCGGCGCCGTCCAAGACCAAAACGCCGTCCACATGGATGCCAGAGCTGTAGAAGATTCGTTTCACGCCGCGCAAGTCCCCTTCTGCCTCCTGCCCGACCGTGGCAATGAAAAGCAGCGTTCCCTTTGTCTTGATGTCGTTGTTGACGACCATTCGAATAACTTGGAGCATGCAGGCCAATGCACGGGATGCGTCGGAAATACCGGGCGCAAACAGTCTGCCGTTTTGGCGGCGAACCGTAGTGTCCGTTCCTTCCCTAAAGCTATTATCCATATGCGCGCTGATAACGCAGACGGGACCGTCCGGATCCGTACCTTTTCGGCAGGCGATGACGTTCCCGACAGGATCAATAGATGCTTCCAGACCGTAACTGTTAATCTTCTCAGCGATCATTGCGGCTCTGGTTTGCTCTTTCATTGGAGGAGCAGGAACTTCACAAATTTCGATCTGTTCCTCGATCGTAAAAATTTCCTGAGGAACGGCCTGCTCAAGGGCCTTTTTGACAATCGGGTCGTTGAAGACGCTCTCCATCACAGCGGCGGTTCGTTCTTCAAGGAAGGGTGCATCTTTGACGGGCATAGTCATGGGAATTCCTTAGCAGTAAGTTTGTGATGTTATTCTTCTTTACGCTGCATCACTATATTAATAATGCCGTCCTCTTCAGAAGAGGAAAGGAGCTTGTTGCCGGTCTGATCCGCAAACTGACTCAAATCTCTTAAAGCATGCGGATCAGTTGCCTGAACCAGGAGTTTTTCTCCGGGCTGCATCTTGGCTAGCGCCTTCTTTGTTCTAAGCATCGGCATCGGGCACCTCAAGCCTTTGACATCTAATATTTGCTGAAAATCTGAATCGGACAAGGTCGGCTCCGTAAAAATTTGTTTTACGGAAATTTTAGACGGAATATGAGGATTCAAACAAAGCTTGATGAACTGGCATTCCCAAAATCAACACGAATAAGCAAAAACCATCTCAAGCAATAATCATCGATTCAAAATGAAAAAGGACTCTTTCAAAGAAAAAGTAGGCTGGTCAGTAAGAAAAATTGAGCTTCAATACCGGATCTAAAAGTTAAGACATGCAGGAAGTTTTGATCAAAGGCCCTGCTAGACAAGACTTCTATTAAGAAAAAAGAATAATTATCCGATTTTTCGACGGAAAAAAGAACAAAAAAAAACCTGCTAGGGACACTAGCAGGGTTTCCAACCAGGATAAACGGTTGTTTTCACAACCAGCTCAAACCACGATGTAGATAGTAACACCAACATTCATTAAAAACCATACTTTTGTCGCCTTTTTACGAAAAAGAAGACAAAATAAATTTCTTGACTTTTGATTTTTCCGCTTTGCAAATTATTTCGCACAACCGAATTTTTCTTTTACTTATTGAATTGAAGAAGAAATAATTTTCCGCTTGGCTCATCCTTTCTTAATCTTTACGTATTAATACCCATAAAGACGAAAGAGAAACTTTTACATCTTCTAAAGAATTTGTTCGGTCAAAACGGTACCAAAAGTGGGTAATGATTTTCTACCGCCTTCTTCGTATCTTCACTAATCGTCCCTTAACTCCTTGGTAATACTTCTCATTTCGGATTTTTTGAGGCCTAAATTCGGCCTTCTGAATTTATCGCTGGTATTTAAA
>NZ_DBMALT010000075.1:0-7156 GCF_057870745.1 Parasutterella sp.
GAACCTCGCGATTCAGACCTTGCCTTTGGCTATGTGCTTGGCGCCACCGCCCGCACTTCGGGACTTTCACCCTGTAGAGTTCGCTCATGCCGAGCGCACATGAAAAAGCCTTCGCCGGTTAGGAACGAAGGCTTTGAACTTCCGCGATTAAATTAAGGCATAACGCGGGCTTCCCAGCCGCTGGTGCACTCCGTCACGTAAGGATAAAAATTCTTACTGGCCTGGCACCAGTACATCGTCTTACCCGGAATCGTTGCTGCGGTGACGACAGGAGCCGTCACAATCGGAGCCGCGACTACAGGCGCGGTGACAACCGGCGCCGTCACCACTGGCGCAGTAACAACCGGAGCTGATACTACGGGAGCTGTCACGACCGGAGCGGTATACGTCGGAAGCGTATAAGTCGGTGCGGCGTACGTCGGCGCTACGTAGGAAGGCGCCACATATGTCGGAGCTGTATAGGTCGGGGTCGTAGCGTTTGTAATCGCATTGGCCAATCCCATGCCCAGGCCGAGCACCAGTGTTCCGCCAAGGACGTCTCTTCCGAAATCGTGCCATCGATTATGGTGATGATGACGCGGCGGCGGAGGCGGTCCGCCCCAGCCGGGTCCTCGGAAACCGGGCCCCGGTCCGAATCCGGGTCCTCCGGGCGGAGGTCCGGGAGGACGGGCGTCAACAGCTGTACAAACAGCCAGACCTAAAGCTGCTAAGCAGGCTGCAGTTCTTATTAATTTCATTCTCATCGCCAGAACCTCTCAATTGTGTTCTTACGTTTATTTTGACTGCTTAGAAATCCTTTTGGAAGACTTTTAACCGCCCAAAAATACTAATTTGCAAGCGATTGTTTTTCTTCCAGCTCTTCCCACAGGGCGTACTTCTCTTCAAGCTCCTTGGCTATTTTCTGCATCTCATCGCCGTCAGCCCGAATTTGCTCTGGCGCTTTGCTGCCGTAGGATGGCTGCTGCATGAGCTCGACAAGTTCGTTTTGACGGTTTTCGAGTGCCTCTATCTGCCCGGGGAGTTCCTGAAGAAGCTTGTTTTCTTTATAGCTGAGCCCCGGCTTTGCGTTCCGACGTCGCGTTTTCTGAGCTTTTTCCGCTTGAGCGGCTGCCTCGGCAGCCGCCGCTGCTTCCGCGGCCTTCTGCTCCTCCTTTCCCTTCTTATCCCGCCATTTGAGCCACTCTTCGTAGCCGCCGACGTACGATGTCCAAAACCCGTCTTTGTCTGGGGCGATCGTTAACGTCGCGACGTTGTCCATAAACGAGCGGTCGTGTGTTACTAACAAAACCGTCCCCGGGTATTCCGCCAGCGTCGCCTCAAGCATCTCGATGGATTCAATATCCAAGTCGTTAGTAGGCTCATCCATGACCAATAAATTGGCCGGTTTTGCGAAAAGTTTGGCAAGAAGCAAACGATTTCTTTCTCCGCCCGACAGGCTGGAGACTTTCACGTTGACACGGTGCGGCGGAAAGAGGAACTCGCCTAAGTAACCTATCACGTGCTTTCGCACACCTCCGACTTCAACCCAGTCAGACCCGGGAGAAACCGTTTCCTGCAGTGTCTTGGTCGGGTCAAGCTCGCTGCGAAGCTGATCAAAGTAGGCGATCTGCAGATTGGTTCCGAGTTTCACTGTTCCTGAGTCCGGCTGCATCTGCCCCAAGATAATTTTGATTAGCGTGCTTTTGCCGACGCCGTTAGGGCCGAGCAAGCCCAGCTTGTCACCGCGCATCACGCGCAGTGTTAAATCTTTAATCAAGCATCGATCACCAAAAGTCTTGCTAACACCCTCAAGTTCGGCAACCACCTTGCCGCTTCTTTCTCCGGCATCCAGGTTAAGATCAATTTTGCCGATTCGATCACGTCTCTGCTCGCGCTCAATGCGCATTTGCTCCAGACGTCTGACCCGGCCCTCGTTTCGTGTGCGCCTCGCTTCAATACCGCGCCGAATCCAAGCTTCTTCCTGAGTCCAAACCTTATCAAAGTCAGCTCTTGCCTTATCCTCTGCGGCGAGCTCTTCTTCTTTTCTTCGCTGATAGGCTTCAAACGAACCGGGATAACTTCGGACCACACCTCGATCCAGCTCCCAAATCGTGTCAACAATACGATTAAGAAATGCCCGGTCATGAGTAATCGTCACGAAGGATCTGGACTTTTTAAATTCATTCAGGATGATATTTTCGAGCTGACGAATCGCGTCAATGTCCAAATGGTTCGTCGGTTCATCCAGCAGAAGGAGGTCTGCATCCAATGCAAAGGCAAGCGCCAACGCAGCTTTTTTCTTTTCGCCGCCGGAGGCTTTCTTTAAATCAAGGTTTTCATCCAGTCCGAATTTATGAAGGAACTCAGATAATCGGCTTTGGATCTGCCAGCGCATTTTTTCGTCCGGCAGCTCATCCAGCTTACCTCGAAGCACCAAAGAATCCATGACGGTCGGGGCTTCCGGAAAGTAAGGCTCCTGCTCCACGTAGACTGCATGCAGACCGTTCTGTGTATGCAGTTCTCCGCCGTCAAGTTTTTCGATACCTGCAAGAACTTTAAGTAAAGAGCTCTTGCCGGTGCCGTTTCGGCCGATCAAACCGATTCTCTGACCTGCTTCGACCGTAAGGTCGGCATTATCGAGAAGCGGCTTATCTCCCCAGGCCAAATGGCCTTCCATCATCGTCACAAAACTCATAACCCAGCCTCTTCCGCGCTTTCCGTAAACTGCACTAAATCTTCTTCAGAAGTCTTTCCCGTCTTGTTCGGACTTACAACGGTCTTAACGAGTTCCCGTTTTACCTTGCTTCCGCTGTCTTTATCAAAGCTCAGGCGTCCGGTCAGCCCGTCCGGCACTTCAATACGGCGCGCCCAGTCAATCCACTTTGTTCCTAAGTTCCAAGCATCCACACCGACAGAAAACATCTGCAGCTCTTCCGGAGATAAATTCTCTCTTTCTCCCTTGTACTGAGCCACCAGAGTGCTCGCGTTCTCCTCTGCCGGGATCTCCAACGTGATCATGCCGTTCAAATCATTGGATTGGGTTTTGGCCAGCATGGTGTCTTTCTGATGCATCGGATTGGTGTAACTTGTCCCAAAAACCGGAAGCTCAGGCGGCAGATAGGGACGAAGAAGACTTGCATTTTGAGCATTCATGGCAAAGAAGACACCCCGGAACGCCTTGCCTCTCATTTCCTGTCGAAGATAGGCAATCTGATCAGAAGAAATATGGCGTCTTTCCGCTCCTGCTCCGACTTTAACTAAAGCGGCTTCCATGGCCCGTGCCAAGCGTTCATCATACGGATCCTGAGTCGAGAGGATCACGAAATTATTCGCTGCCAAATCGGCCTTTTGAGCGGTGTTTTCCACGGCAATTTTTGCGAGCTGATCAACTTCGCTCTCAGCCGAAATATCGATGCTTAAAAATAATTCCGGTGCCGTTTCTCCGGAGGGACGATTAATCGCTACGACCGGCAGAGGCAAGTAAGGCATCTCGGATATTGTCTGCACCGCGTCCCGAGAAACAGGTCCGATGGCCAGTACCGCTCCGTCGTCGGCAGCTTTCTTTAAAACTGCGCCGGCTTCCTGCGGATTACTCAATTCATACTGAACCAATTCACAAGCACCCGAGGCCGTTGCCTCGTGACTAGCCGCGAGAATTCCCTGCTGAATAGGAGCAGCCGCTTCGGACAGAACGGATCCTTTAGGGGATACAATCAGAGCGATTTTAGTTTTGTTCTGCGATTGAATCTGCGCATCCGTTGTCGGTCCGATCTCGGATTGCTGAGCAGCTGCGGTTGTGACGGCAGCTGCCGTAATAAGGCTCAGAGATACGCGACACAAAATTCTGTTTACCAACGAGGTCAAGATGGACTCCCGAAAATTCCTCTACGACAATAACGAACTCTTCCAAAGCATCTCGCTTCCTTCCCAGGACCTGCCTGCCCCTGCACTTTATGTCGTCGCTCTTCCGATCGGAAATCTCGGCGATATTACCCTCAGGGCGCTTTGGATCCTTAGCAAGGCAGACTGTATTGCCGCTGAAGACACTCGGGAAACAAGAAAACTTTTGGAGAAGTTTAATATAGAGTCGCACTTGTTCCCTGTCCATCAGCATAACGAGCACGAGGGGGCAGAAAAGGTTCTGAGTTATCTGGCCGAAGGTAAGCGAGTGGCACTGGTCACGGACGCCGGGACGCCCGCCGTTTCCGATCCCGGCACGAAAGTCGTCGCCGAAATCAGAGAACGAGGTTATCGCGTCATTCCGATTCCCGGCGCCAGCGCTTCGGTAACGGCTATCTCTGCCGCTGGTATGGCCCCTGAGGGTTTCACATTCCACGGCTTTTTAACCGGCGGGAAAAAAGAGCGGGCAGCCGAACTTCAGAAATTAATTAATAGCGGGCGTATTTTTATCTTGTATGAAGCGCCCCATCGTTTAGAAAAATTAATCGATGAGCTAAGCGAATCTGTTCCTGCTGACCGAAAAATCACAATTGCTCGAGAGCTCACGAAAAAATTTGAACAAATTGACAGTCTTTATTCTCCTGATTTACACGAATGGCTATCCCGCAATCCTCCTAAGGGAGAATATGTGATTGTTGTCGACGCGGCTTCAGCCTCAGCGGAAGAGACGTTAAAGGAAGAAGATAAGCAATGGATCGACGAGCTAATCCCGCTCCTTCCGGCTGGACAGTTGTCAACAATCGCAAGTAGAATTTCCCGTTTTCCCAAAAAAATCATTTACAACTACATAGTCAGCAAGAAGAATTCACTTCGACAGTGGATTGATTGTTTGCCCAACCGGGAGTAATAAAGTGTCAAACAGCAAAAAACAGAAAGATCAAAGCGAATTGGTCAGTGAGAAGGTTGAGGTCAGCACCGTCTCCGAAGCCGACGCTGCAGCTTCAAAAGAAGAAGATCCGTTCCATACAGCCGTGGAGTCTATTACTTCTTCTCCGATCACATCGGAAAAAGAAGCCGAAGAATACGTCTCCAACCAAACCTTCGCCGCCGCTAACGAACACGAAATGCAGGCTCTGATCTCCATCCTGGAGGGCGAAGCCCCTGCCGACCGTAAAGCCATTCTTAAGGCTCTGGTTCAGCGTGAAAAATTAAAGGAAGGCGCCGGTAAGAAGGCCGAAGTCAACGAAAATGAATTAAACGAAGATTGGAAGCACGGCGGTTATCCTTATAAAAACCGTATGAGCCGCAAGATCTATGAAAAAGAAAAATATCTTCTTCAGGTCGAGCTTCTCAAACTTCAAAACTGGGTTAAAGAAACCGGACAGAAAGTTGTCATTCTGTTCGAAGGCCGAGATGCCGCCGGTAAGGGCGGCACCATCCGTCGTTTCATGGAACATCTCAATCCCCGAGGCGCCCGCGTAGTTGCATTGGAAAAGCCCACTCAGCGTGAACTCGGTGAATGGTACTTCCAGCGTTATGTAAAACACTTGCCGACCGCCGGCGAGATCGTTTTGTTCGACCGCTCCTGGTACAACCGTGCCGGCGTCGAGCGCGTGATGGGGTTCTGCACCGATGACCAGTATTTGGAATTCATGCGCGAATGCCCTGAATTCGAACGCTTCCTTACACGCAGCAGAATCTATCTGATCAAGTTCTGGTTCTCCGTCAGTCGAAAAGAACAAAGAAGACGCTTCAAGGAACGTCAGGTCCACCCGCTCAAACGCTGGAAGCTTTCTCCGATCGATATGGCTTCTCTCGATAAATGGGACGACTACACCAAGGCTAAAGAAGCCATGTTCCTTAATACGGATACTGTGGCCGCTCCCTGGACCGTCGTTAAGAGCGACGATAAAAAACGCGCTCGCCTGAATGCCATGCGTTATGTCCTTCAGTCTTTACCCTACACCGGCAAAGATATGAATGCCATCGGCGCCATTGATCCTCTGATCTTAGGCCGTGCCAATACGATCTATGAAAAGGGCGAACACAGCGACATTCTTCTTCAGCTGAGTACTCATCTCGCAGAAAAGAATTCTGATACGAAGAAGAAATCGAAAGGCTCTGTTCAGAGTAAGTATTGATCTTTGAGTAACGGCAATGGATCCCGTTTAGAGATATTTACCGAAAAACTTCTTTCCTCAACTCCGATAGTAAAAATTTCATTCTTCAGGATCTTAATTTTTTCCATGAAACTCTCTTTGGCAAAGGTCACAAAGTTGTTGTAAACGATGTAGTTGTTGAGATACTTAGTGGCAACCCCTCTAAACCGGATATTTGTCATTGCCTTGAGGGCGGAGTGGTAATAATTAATCAGCTGGATATTGAAGATTCCTTTCTTGTGTTTCTTTGACGGAATTTGAACATGTTTAGCCTTGCAAGATTCGGCTAGCAAGGGGTAACCTCCAAGACTGTCCGTTACAAGAGTGGAACCGGGAAGAATCTTGCACCCTAAAGCAGTTTTGAGATTCCCGGTTGTGGGTTTCCCAAGATTGCAAACCACGCCTGTGCTCTTTCCCTCTAGGTTTACGGCTGTCGGCACGCAAACTTTCTCATCAGACAGGCCTCTTTTCGTGGAACGCATTCCTCTTTTTTTCGGTTCTCTGCCGGCGTGCTGAGCCGAAAATTTTCTTGATCCTTTGTAGCTGATCGAAAAGTAGACCTCGTCAGCTTCGACGACGCCTGTCAGTTTTACCGAGTTGTGTATCTTTTGTAAGCCGTCTAGCAGCCGATGGCGCCACTTGAAAGAGGTATCCAAGGAAATTCCGCACCTTCGTGCGCACTCTCTGAGAGGAAGCCGGTCCATGAAGCACTCGACGTATTTGAACCATTGAGAAATTTCTTTCCTGCAATGGTTGAAAAAGGACCCGCTGCTCCAACCAAAGCTTTTGCTGCAATCTCGACATATAAAGCGTTGAGTCTCACAGTGTCTGCCGTTTTTTACAACTTTTAATGAGCCGCAGTGCGGACAGACGGGCCGACCTGACCGGCTGACATCGAGCCTCTTGCTTAGAAAGCTTTCGACTCCATCGGAGTTGTTAATGGGTTGGCTATCAACGAGAACTTCCAGAATGCAAGATCTTTCTTCAGCGCTTAAGGCAAAAAACTGCGAAAGGAGCTTATCTACTGCTGTGGTAAACATAGGGTACCTCCTTAACTTAAAAATACCCCTTAAATGGAGGCGCGACAACTAATATCAATACTTACTCTGAACAGAGCC
>NZ_DBMALT010000076.1:0-6988 GCF_057870745.1 Parasutterella sp.
GTGAATGCGGAACCGGTGATCTACCGCTGGAAATGGAAGCTTGAAGACATCGAGTCCGCATTTACTTAATTGATAACGTATTTATAGATTGAACTACTAGACAGCTTTTCCTGCGACCAAGTCCCATAAAGAAGACGGGGAGCCGAAGCTCCCCGAAAGTTCTTATCTAATCTTTTATGAGATTAGAAACTATGAGTCATACCGACTGTGGCATTCCAACCGCGAAGGTCGTCAGTACTGTGTTTCAAAGCCTTCCCAGCCGTACCCCATGCGGCCTGTGTGTACATTAAAGTACGTTTAGAGAAGTGGTAGAAATAAGCTGCGCCCATGGAGAAGGAATTAAATTTGTTTTCCTTGTCAGGTTCGGAACCATTCTTATTCTTACCGAAGGCAAACTGTGTCTGCAGCATGACTTCTCCGCCTAAAGCATTAGTAGAGGCGGACAATGCAAAAGCGTGATAATCGTTGGCTTTGCCATTGTTGTACTTGTTTTGTAAGGCTTTGCCTTCTGCAGTCTTCGTATCGAACTCCACACCTGGCAGAGGTGCATGCAATGCGTATTCATAAGCGCCATAGAGTGTGAAGGCGCCAAAGTTATACGAAGCCCCAAGATTAAGGAGCTGAGTTGTCTTATTCTTGTCCTCTGCTCCTTTATAGTCCAAAGCTTCATAGATCAAATCAGCATTCAAAGGCCCGTTACCGTAAGTCAAACCGGCACCGTAGTAATGCTGGTTGTAAGACCATTTGTTTTCATCGCTCGTACGACCGTTGGAGTACATGAAATGACCCTGGAAGCCGTTGTATTCCGGAGTAAGGTAAATGATAGAGTTGTCGTATCTATCGGTGAGATAGAAAGCGCTGTACATGCTGCCGATCGTCTGGAAGGAAGTGGTGTAAGGAGCGCCCCCTAAAATCGAATAAGAACCGCAGTCAGAGGATAATGCGCCGAAACGACCGAAAGCTACCGTACCCCAATCGCCTGTAACTCCGAGAGCAGCCTCACGGCTAAATGCTTTACCGGCTTTAGCTTCATTGCCGTTGCTTAAACTAAAACCTTGTTCCAGTTTGAAGAAAACGGAATTGCCGTTCCCAAGGTCTTCAGAACCTTTGATACCCCAGCGATTGCCCATCCAGTTGCCGTTTGACATCTGAACTTTTGTGGAGTCACCGTGTAATTTGCTAACCGTAACGCCTGCGTCTAAAACCCCATACAAGGTTACGTTAGAGGCTGCTGTTGCATAAGAAGTTGCAGCAAGAAGAGCAGCTGCTAAAAGAGTTTTTTTCATTGCGAATCCTAGAGAAGTAAGTTAACAACGCTTTTATCTTATAAATAAATGTTTCAAAATTTAGCTTTGTCAATAGTTTTTTAAACCTTTCAATTAAAAACTTCCGATCCTTCCGTGTTTAAAACAGTAATTTCAGGGTGTTACATCCCAGTAATATCTCTCTTTTAGAGAAGAAAAGTAAATTGTTCGACCCCGTTCAAATAATTAGAATTTTCAGGTTTTCATTATTTGCGAAATTTTTCTTCAGAAATGAGCTTCTAAAAGATTAAATTTCTCTATGTGCTAGGGAAAACTCTGACATAATTTTCATCTGACAAAGGTTTTTGATGGGCCCAATTGTTCTATTCTGTTTCCGTTGATTCATTTTTTAACGATTACAGGAGTACCTCATGTCCCCAGAAACTTTAACTGCTTCGGCCGGCGTACAAGCCCAAGAAGCGGAAGAAGCCGAAAAAGTAGGTGTAGGCGCATATATCTCACTCTTCTTTGCCATGTGCTTCTTTTCCGGTGTCTTCTACAAAATGCCAGATGCATATCGCTGGCTCGGTGCTTTTGACTTCACTACGTTGATCGGCAAATTCGGGTCAGTTTCCGGAGCCGCCACTTTCGTCGGTAAAGGCGGTCTTAGTGCACGAGCCGGTTTCCTTTTTGCTCTATCTCTGGTTCCCGGCGTGATGTTGGCTTTGGGACTTTTGGAAGTTCTTTCCCACTACGGTGCTTTAAAAGCAGCCCAAAAGTTGATGACCCCGCTGCTTCGTCCGATCCTTGGTGTCCCGGGTATCACGGGTTTGGCTCTTATTACTGACCTCCAAAGTACCGACGCCGGTGCGGCTCTGACTAAGGGGTTGGTCGATTCCGGAAAGATTTCTAAAGAAAACTTGGTTGTGATTGCAGGCTGGCAGTACGCAGGTGCAGGTTTAATTAACAACTATTTCTCTATCGCATCTGCCCTCTTCATGGCATTCCTGGTTCCTGTTTGGATCCCGTTAGTCGTGATGTTCTGCCTCAAGTTTGTCGGCGGTGTTTTCGTCCGCTTCTGCCTCAAGACTTTCTATAAGAAGGATTTCCAAAATGCCTAATGCAACAGCCACACAAGTCAAAAAGAGCAATAATCCTTTTGATATCTTCATTACGGGCCTTAGAAAAGGTTTTAACGTCGCCATTAACAACTTAATGCCTAATGTGCTGATGGCTTTCGTTTTGGCTTATATCCTTGATCTTTTCGGCGTCATGGCTTTCTTAGGTAAAGTTTGCGGCCCGGTCATGAGCATCTTTGATCTTCCCGGTCAGGCCATTACCGTTTTGTGCGCCACTTGGCTCTCCTGCGGGGCCGGGGTCGGTGTTGCAGCCAGCCTGCTCGCCAGCGGCACCCTTAATGCACATGACATCACCATTCTTTCTCCGGCCCTCCTCCTGATGGCTTCCCAGATTCAATACATGGGCCGACTTCTCGGTGTTGCCGACGTTCCTAAAAAATACTGGCCGCTGCTTATGTTCAACAGCCTCCTGATGGCTTCCATCGGCATGCTCATCATGAGATTCATTGTCTAGTAAAACTCTTTATCCATAGGCGTCCGAATTAAGACGTATTAGACCCACCTTTCCCGCTCCGCAACATCAATCTGGAGCGGGATTTTTTACTTCAAGGTCCCGGGCCGGTGTCAAAAATCTCATCGGTTAACCGCAGCGCAAAGACAAATATTCTCCTCAGTTAAGGTACTTTTCTTTTAACTTAGAGCTTTCTGTCCTCACCTCAGAGGACAAAAAGATGTCAAATTTTCTTCTCTATGTTGCTTATTTCTCACTAAAAAATTGATTGAAATTTAGTGCTTTTCAATCGTGAAGGCGGATTCTCATCTTATGAAATAGCGCTATTGCAATATGTAATTTATGATTTATTTTGTCAGTGTTAACACCTATTTTAGGAAATTATTTTCGTAAAATCGCTTTAGTTTGAATTTTTATGTCATTATTAACCCGTAAGAGATATTAAATTTTCAATCGGAGATGTCTCATGAACATTCTTATTAAAGAAACAGGTGAACTTCGCTCTCTCTCGTTCATTGATTGGCACGACGGTCAGGAATACACAGAACAACTGATCTCAGCCTCCGGAGAAGACCCAAACTTCCTGTTTGATCAGGATGGCGAAGTTTTTATGACGGATGCTCCTACCTTTAGTAAGTGGAACGCCTTCTTCAGAAGCCATTACGATATCGAATCTGTATGCGCAGCACTTGGCCTGCAGCCGATTTCCAAAGCTGAATACGATCCGTTCGTACACCTCTAATTTCTTCGTTTTCTGATCCAAAAGGTTGGGCTCCGGCCCAGCCTTTTTTTGTTCTCATTTCTGGTAACAAGCTACTTCTGAAAGTGCTTTTGGAAGCCAAGCTCATCCCTTCTGAATGTACAATCGAAGGCCGCACAAAATTTCTAGTTTTAAGAAAAACTCTTTTAAATCTTAAGGTTACATTAACAAATGGGCATTGAAATTGATCTCGAACGCGATTCATTATTAGGAGAAGTTTCGCGTAAACGCCTTCGTGAAAGTTACATGAAGGAAGAAGAGCAGAGCCCGCAGGAACGCTTTGCAACGGTAGCAGAAACATTCGCAAGTAACCCTGCTCATGCTCAGCGTATTTACGACTACGCCTCCAAGCATTGGCTTTCCTTCTCGACCCCTATCCTTTCTTTCGGCAGAAGTAAGAAAGGACTCCCTATCAGCTGCTTTGAAGTTTATATGCAGGATACAGCTGAAGGTCTTGTCAATACATTATCCGAAGTCAACTGGCTTTCCATGCTGGGCGGCGGGGTTGGCATCCATGTAGATATTAGAAGCGCAGACGATAAGTCCGTCGGCGTAATGCCTCACTTAAAAATCTATGATGCAGCTTGCCTTGCTTACCGTCAGGGCAGAACTCGCCGTGGATCTTATGCAGCTTTTCTTGATGTGGATCATCCCGACATCATTCAATTCCTGGAAATGCGTAAGCCGACGGGTGACCAGAACTTAAGAACTCTTAATCTGCACCACGGAGTAAACATCTCCGATAAATTCATGCGCTTAATTGAGAAGAGTATGGTTAATGCGGATGCCGATGATTCTTGGGAACTTCGTGATCCTCACTCTCACCGTGTGGTAGAAGTGGTATCCGCCAGAGATATTTGGCAGCGCATCCTTGAGCTCAGAATGCAAACCGGTGAGCCTTACATCGTCTTTATTGATGCAGCGAATCGCGCCCTTCCCTCTTGGCTCAGTGACAAGGGCTTAAAGATCCATGGCTCGAATCTTTGTACAGAAATCTTTTTGCCGACCAGCGAAAAAAGAACTGCCGTTTGCTGCCTTTCTTCCCTGAATCTGGAATATTTTGACCATTGGAATACCAATGAACAATTCATTCCGGACGTAATGGAATTTTTGGACAATGTCCTCCAATACTTCATTGATAATGCTCCGAACTCTGTCGAAAGAGCTCGTTATTCCGCTCTGCGTGAAAGATCTATCGGTATCGGAGCATTAGGATTCCATGCTTACCTGCAGTCCAAGCGAATTCCGATTGAATCCGTTTTAGCCAAGTCGATTAATTACCGCATGTTCTCTCATATCAAAGAGGAATGCGCTCGCGGCGATGAGATTCTTTGCGAAAAACGCGGTCCTTGCCCGGATGCAAAAGATGCCGGCATTCCAAGACGCTTCTCTCATTGGAACGCTGTTGCTCCGAATGCTTCTTCCAGTTTGATCATGGGCGCAACATCGCCATCGATCGAACCGATCCGTGCGAATATTTATCGTCAGGACACACTTTCCGGTGCTCATATTATTAAGAACAAGATGCTTATTCCTGTTCTTGAAGAGTACGGGTTAAACACTGATGAAGTTTGGACAAGCATCACTGCGCATGACGGTTCCGTTCAGCATTTGGAAGCATTGCCTCAAGTAATTAGAGATGTATTCAAAACCGCTCAGGAAATCGACCAGCGCTGGCTTATTGATCTTGCTGCTGACCGTCAGGAATTTATTGATCAAGGTCAATCTCTGAATCTCTTCTTCCCGGCTGATGTTTCTATAGCCTATCTCCATGCCTGTCACTTCCTCGCATGGAAGGTTGGTTTGAAGAGTCTTTACTACTGTCGAAGCGACAAGCTCCGCAAAGCTGATAAGTTAGGCGAAAAAGTTGAAAGACATCGTCTTGAAGAATCCATCAACATGCGTGAAGTTCTCGAGAATTCCAGCTGCCTTGCCTGTGAGGGATAGTGATGAAATCCAGTTTGACGAAAAGCCGTAATTATTACAAGCCCTTCTCTTATCCATGGGCCTATGACGCATTCATGGCCAGTGAGCAAATGCACTGGCTTTGGACAGAGGTTCCGATGATCGAAGACATCAAGGACTGGAAAAATGTTTTGACTGACGGAGAGAGAGACTTTCTGACTAAGGTCTTCCGTTTTTTCACACAGGGCGACATTGACGTCAGCTCTGCTTACGTCAATACCTACCTGCCCTTTTTCCCGACCCCTGAAATTCGCATGATGCTCTCGAGCTTTGCCGCTCGAGAAGCGGTGCACATCGCAGCCTATTCTCATTTGATCGAGACGATCGGTATGCCGGAAACTGTTTACAACGAGTTCCTGCAATACGAAGCCATGGCGGAAAAGCACGATTTCTTCCACGGTCTCGCCGAAGACCAGCAGGAGAACATCGCTGTAAAAATGGCTGCTTTTTCTGCCTTCACGGAAGGTATGCAGCTGTTCTCAAGTTTTGTGATGCTTCTTAACTTCACAAGAAACGGCACCATGAAAGGCATGGGGCAGATCATCGCCTGGTCCATCAATGATGAAACTCTTCACACGGAAAGCATGATCCGTTTATTCCGTGAATACATTATTGAGAATCCGGAACTTTGGACCGACTCTCTGAAGAAGCGCATTTACGACATCGCCGAGAAAATGATCGAGTTGGAAGATGCATTCATCGACCTTGCTTTCGGCGTCAATGACATGAGCAAACAGAATCTGTCTCCTGCAGATGTGAAAGCTTACATTCGCTGGATCTGCGACCGCAGACTTGCCGCAATGGGCATGAAAGAGATTTTTAAAGTAAACGTCAATCCGCTTCCTTGGGTCGATTCCATGCTTGGTGTAACGCACACCAACTTCTTTGAAAACAGAGTTGTTGACTATGCCAAGGGAGCCTTAAGCGGTTCTTGGGGAGATGTTTGGGGACAAGCAGGAACCAAATAATACGTCCAGCAACTAACGCTTCAATTCAATAGGAGACCCGCGCGGTCTCCTTTCTTTTTATTTACGCCATCATTTGAGTTTCAACTTCTGCCTAAACAGGACTCAGTTTCCAGCTTACATATATGTGAACATGTTCACACTCAAAAAACAAGTTGAAAGCTACGAATACTGCATCAAAAGAAATCTAGGTAAGACAGAACAATAAATCGACTGTTGTATAAAACATACAACAATTAGAAACATTTGTAAGTTGTGCCCAACTTGCGCACATAGAATTGTTTCGTTAAGATGCACGTCCTGTCGCTGATGCACAATGCAGCAACGACAGACGGAAATGAAGTTTTACATTTGAAGTTATTTAGTCGCTTGACAGAAAATTTTAAACGAGTAAAATTTCAATTCTTCGCTCACGAAACTGAGCGGCGGCGAAAGCCGAAATGATCTTTAAAAATTTATCGACG
>NZ_DBMALT010000077.1:0-6204 GCF_057870745.1 Parasutterella sp.
TCACTGCAGACACCTTGGGGTTCGCTAGTCTTTCCCACTAGCGGGCAGACTCGGGACTTTCACCCTATAGAGAATGCTCATGCCGAGCACACCAAAAAAGGGAGCCGAAGCCCCCTCTTTTTGTTTATCGGTCAAAGATTATTTTTCAACAACTTTGACAACGTCACGCTTGACCCAAGTCGGAGCATGGTGCTCAGCGGCTTCGTAAGAGATGTCGCCGGAACCGATTCTCCAAATGCCCTTGAAGTGCTCCATGGACAGGAGAGCCAGAGGAATATGTGCGCATGTAACCATAGCGGTAACAATGAAGCTTCCCCAAACGTGAGTAATGAAGAGCCAGTAGAAGACGGTCTTGCCAAGCAAGGGAGCGCCGAGCCAAAGCAGCCAGCCCGTAGCGATCAGGTAAACGACGGCAGCAAGGAAAATGAGGTAGCTCATCTTCTGACCGCCGTTGTAGCGGCCCTGCGGCGGAACTTCAACCGGTCCGAAGGGAATCTTGAAGAAACGACGCGGATAGCCGCCGAAGTTTCTGAACCACATAATGGTGTTTCTGTCCCACTCAAGAAGGTTCTTAAGTGTCACGGCAAAACGTTCGGGGGCAAAGAGAACATAGCCCACGAAGTTAAGGGTGAAGAGAGCACCGAGCCAGAGATGCCAAACCATCATGAGGTTGGCGGTTTCATCGGAAATATCGCCCATCCAATGGCCGAAATAAACGATGGCACCGGTGATGACCAAGGCATACCAGCAAATTGCGTTGATGGAGTGGAAAACCTTGTCGGAAGTGTGGAAGCGCAGAATTCTTGCGCCTTTCATTTCGGGATTAGACATGTTCTGCCTCCGTCATAGCCAGCTGAGAGCGGGGATAGTAATGGGTGTGGTTAAGCTTGTACATCTCGCCTTCGACGGGTTTGCCGTTCATGTCTTTGTAGACCTGCCAGCAGACATCGTTCTGGTGAGAGGAAGTCAGATTGATCTTCTGCAGACGCTTGTCATCTGCATACAGACCGTTCTGTCTGTCGAGAATAACCTTATTGCGGGAAGTGATCAGCTGAGTGATCACAGCGCCGGCGCCGGCAACTAAAACTGCGCACAGACCGATGACTTTCAGGAAGCCGCGGCGGCCCAACATGGCAGGAACGTCGCGTTCGGTATATTGATATTTACTCATTTCTATTTCCTACCTTGTTAGAGTTTGACAGGAAGCGGAGTTGTCGGAGCAAGCCAGGAAGAACCTGCGCCCTGCAGAGGCTGACCGCCGCCGTTGACGCAGCCGCCCGGGCAGTTCATGACTTCGATGAAGTGCCAGCGATCCTTGTCTTCGTTGATGATCTTCATGACATTCTTCAGATCCTGAAGAGCGCCGTTAACAACAGCAACGCGGAGTTCGAAAATCTTGCCGCCCTGAGCCTTCAAAGGAATAGGCACAGTCGCTTCAACTAAAGAGTTGTTCAGACCGCGGACGCTGATGATGTCCGGGTTCTTCAGTTCTTCGCCGGCCAGAAGAGCATAGGCCGTACGGAGAGCAGCTTCCATCACGCCGCCGGAGCAGCCGAAAATCGTACCGGCACCGGTGTATTTTTCGGTCGGCTTAACTTCGTGTGTAGTCGGCATCTTGAGCGGATCGATACCGAGACGACGGAAGACTTCAGCGATATCACGAGTTGTGAGGCTGTAGTCGATGTCGGGGAAGACGGGAGAGTCTTTAGGAATAACGTTGTGTTCAACGTTCCACTTCCAGGCGTCGATGAATTCAGGACGGCTGGCTTCGAAAATCTTAGCGGTACAAGGAGTAATGGAAACGATGCAGACATCGCGCGGATCCTTGTTCCAAACGTGCTTAGCAGCCCAGGTCTTGCCTAAGGCACCGCCCATCTGAATCGGGCTCTTTGTGGTGGAAACATGGGGAATCGCAGAAGCGAAGTTAATTTCCATGTTTCTGACCCAGCCAGGGCAGCAGCTGGTGAAGTGAGGCAGCGGATGGTGAGCCATCATGTTGACTTCAGGACTTCTTTCCCCCAGGCACCAGTAGCGAACCTTCTTAATGAATTCCGTACCTTCTTCCAAAATCGTCTGGTCAGCGGTCTGGTTCACGTCATAAATAGTGAAACCGGCCTTTTCCAAGGCATTGAGCATCTGATCGGTGCAGAGGTCGCCGGGTTTACCGCCGAATTCTTCAGCCAATGCGACACGGACTGCAGGAGAGGGATGAGCGACCACGAATTTCTTCGGATCTTTAAGAGCTGCGATGACGTCGTCGACGAAGCTCATCTGTTCAATAGCGCCGAACGGGCAGGCGCTTAAGCACTGACCGCAGCTGACGCATGCATCGTCGCGGATTTTGTGAATGGCGCCTAAACCGCCGGAAATAGCATCAACCGGGCAGAACTTGCGGCAGGTGTCGCAGCCGACGCAGTTGTCTTTGTTAATGTGGATAATTCCGCGAAGTTCGCCTTTGCGGAAATTTCCCTGAAACGCGGGACCGTCTTCTCCGCGACAGCCTTGAGGCGGTCGGAAGGTAACAACATCCATAGTAGACATTACTCAACTCCAGAGCTTGAAATGGAAATTTAAAGAGACAGTTTCGGATAAAAATATATTTAGTAAATCGCAGGTGCGAAGTCCCGAGTCTCCTTACGGAGCGAAGTTTACGGTGTTGTTACAGATTTCTCAACGGCCTCTATCCTTTTGTCTTAAGTAAAAACCTCTAATTAATAAGGACAAATGAAAACAGATGTAATCAAAAGCCCCGAAAATACGGGGCTCTGAGGTTTTCGTTTACATGTCGGCTTCTCTAAGTGGTTTCCTTAACTCCGCCCGAATGTTGTCCATCGCGGAGTAGAAATCCTTCATCATCACAAGGCCGAGCAGCTTGCCTTTATCAGTCACAATGAAGCGGTCATGGTCTTCTGGGTTCTCTTTAATCGCTCCTGCAAGTTTCAAAGCGAGAACCTCTTTAAATAACGCACGATCCAGATCGACGCCGTGAACTTCTTTGAAGTATTTACGACTGATGCGGCCGGCAAACAACTGAAGCAGTAAGCGGTACTGAAGAATGCTGCGTTTGCCGAAAACCTTTCTTCTTTCCACCCCGTTATTGCCTGAGCCGATGCGCTCGTTGTAGCGGCGCAGTGAGAACGTGTTTACATAAAGCGAATCCCCCAAGAAGCTGAAGGCACCCGAACCCACACCCAAGTATTCATCGTTGTCGATCACATACTCGTCAAAGCCCTCATTATTGGACTTCCCGAAAGCCCATGAGGAAAGCTGGGTATAGTCTTCCGTCAGCATGTCCAGGATCATGCGGTACTGGCCTGCCCTCACATCGTGAGGTGCGGCAATAGAATCCTTAACACTGCGTTTAGTCTGACTTGTCACCATCAGAGGATAGGTCGTGATCTGACGGGGGGACAGCTTCAGCAGGGTTTCAAGGTCGCGGTGAAGAATCTCATCGGTCTGGCCCCTGAATCCGAAGATCATGTCAACATTGCAAATCGGGAAAAGTTCCTGCGCTTTCGCAATATTTTCAAAGACTTCCTGTCCGGTTCCGAATTTATCGCGTTCGGTCATCTTGAGAATGCCGTCATCAAAGCTCTGAACACCGATTGACATGCGGTCCACCAGGCCTTCAAGCATATGAATTTGCGGATCGCCCATGATCTGAGGATCCGTTTCGACGGAGACTTCCTTGATGGAAGGGAACAGTTTTTTAGCCAGCTCCAGTGTTTTAGCCAACTCGTCCATCAGCACTGTGGTCGTGCCTCCGCCGACATACATCGATGTGAAGTCATAACCCATGGCATGAACGGCCTCCATCTCTTTGCGCAGATTCACAAAGTATTCGCGGGCCTTGTACTCTTTGAAAAGAAATCGATGGAAGGTGCAGTAGGAACAAAGCGTTTTACAGAAAGGAATATGCGCATACAGCATATATTTATGGCCTTCCTGCGGAAGCGGAAACTTCTCAAGAACACAGCGGTCAAGCGTTAAATCCCGATCCAGATAGTACTGCATCACCGCTTCGGTGCTCTGCAGCATCCACTTCGGCGCAATCGCTTCCGACTTCCCATGCTTGACGTTGCCCTTATAGGCATTACGAATAGTTTCGGTGGAACGTTCTTCCATTGTTTCTATCAGTGTTATTTTGTAGACAGAAGGTCGATTATACGGAGGTCTCTTCTAAATACGGCTCTTCTTTGCGCCTTTATACATCTCTTCAATCAGGTGCCCGTACCTTGCCTGCATCGGAGAACGCTTAAGTTTCAAGGTCGGCGTGAGAAGCCCGTTATCAATCGTCCACTCGTCCAAAGTGAGCGCAAGGTTTTTAGGAACTGCGTATGCCGGGAAAGTTCGACAGGCTTTCTTGACCATTTCAAGTATTTTTTTGCGAACCACCGGAGCATGCAAAGACTCCGGATCCTTGGGATCAACTCCCTGGTCTGCCGCAAACTTTTCCCACAGTGTCGGATCCAGGGAGATCAGCACAGCGATGTAAGGCATACCGTCGCCGACAGCGTAAGCCTGTCGGAAGAGCGGAAGCGTTTCAAGTGCGCTTTCAATATCGACAGGAGAAATTTTTTCTCCCGTAGAGGTCACAAGAATCTCTTTGATTCTGCCGACGATTTTCAGCCGTCCTTCTCCGTCGTAAGCTCCCTGATCGCCAGTCTTGAGCCAGCCGTCCTCGGTAAAGGCATTCTTCGTGTCCTTTTCCCGATTCCAGTACCCTTTCATGACCAAGTCACCCTTGATCTGGATTTCTTCCCTTTCTCCCAAACGAATCGAGACGTCCTTCAGAGCTCGGCCGACGGTTGCCGGATCATTGTCCGTCACATTGTTGCCGCTGATGATCGGGGAAGTCTCGGTCATGCCGTAGCCTTGAATCACCGGAAGACCGAGGCCGCAGAAAACCTTAGCCGCCTCAGGGTTAAGAGAAGCACCGCCGCTGATGGCCACGCGCAACCTTCCGCCGAATTGAGACTTCAGTTTTTCCGAGATCTTCTTACCAACCGTCGCATTGACCAAGCCGCCAAACATTGAACCCTGAGACCCGGCCGTTTTTATCGAATTTTTTCTGCAGAAATTCTGCCATCCGGCGTTGACGGCCATATGGAACAAGGTCGCCTGGATTTTGCCTTTCTTGGCAAGCGCGTCATTCAGCTTGGCGTAGATGCGTTCATAAACTCTCGGGACAGAAATCAAAACATTAGGCTTCGCAATCTTGAAGTCTTCTGCGAGGTATTGGAGAGAGCGGTTAAATACAATTGTCGAACCTGTCGCCAGCGCCAAGTAGTATCCTGCCGTTCTTTCAAACATATGAGAAAGCGGAAGGAACGAAAGGAAGATATCACCGATCTCCGGCTTGACATGCGCCAAAGTTGAACGGACGTTGCTTGTGATGTTTTTATGAGTAAGCATCACACCCTTCGGCTTGCCGGTCGTCCCGGACGTATAAACAATGCAGGCCAAATCGTCGACCTTCGGCTGCTCGGGTAAAGCAATGTCTGCAGGAGCTCCTTTGAGCCATTCTTTTACTCCTTGAATGAGCTCCGTCGCCTCCGTCAGTTCTTCCGTAATGATAACTTTTTTGATCGCAGAAAGATCAAATCCGGCTTCCTGGATTTTCTCCCATTTGGACTTCTTGTCCGTCACCAAGACGGACGCTCCGCTGTCCTGGAGAATGAACGCACTGGAAGCCGGCGTATCGATTGCGTGAAGAGGAACCGGCACGAGAGAGTTGGCCATTGCCGCCTGATCAAAGCACACGGCGTTCACACCGTTAGGCAGGAGCATCGCAACACGGTCTCCCTTGTTAAGCCCTAAATCGGCGAAAGCCCTCTGCCAGTTCTTTACCTTCTCACCGAGCTCCTTATACGTGACTGAGACCCACTCTTTTGTCGCCCGATTAAATTCTCTCAGTGCTTCGTCCGACGGTCCTTTCAGAACACGATTCTGAAAGAAATCACAAAGTGTGCTTAAGCTGTTAAGTGCCTCAGCTCGTTGTTCTTTCGTTTCAGTCAACTCTCTCTCCACACAAATATCCCATAGTACTTTCAGCGTAAAGCTGAAATTCTATTGAAAACGACCCAAATTTTAGGTGTTTTCACTAATCGAGTAGGGTTTCGCTGAGTTCCAGCGAACACCCTCTCACACCACCGCCCGTACCGATCTGGTAGGCCAAGTCACCTTGATTTTACGGCGGTTTCT
>NZ_DBMALT010000078.1:0-6093 GCF_057870745.1 Parasutterella sp.
ACGTAACTAAGATTTAAATATGTAAATAATATATCTATGTATATCAACAAGAAATAAATTTATTAGTTAGACCTCTTACTTCTTCTTTAAAAGAAGTAATTAATAATTTATTTTTAACGATTTTTAAAGCTATTTTTCGCGTGTCTTAGTACTATAGTTTAACTATTTTATATGTAATATTTAATTATTATTCAAATAGTTAATCATGCTCTATAGAAGTTGAAATATCACTTTAACTAAGAAAAATTCAAGATCGTATATCTATCGGGAGCGACTAGGTTTATATATCTAGATAAATGATCTTTAAATACACTAGATATACACTTTCTATTCTGAAAATTCATTTTATCTATCTAACCTAGATAAAATTCCTACATATATCAAATACCAAGAAGAATAGAATTTTTAGTTAAAAAATAAGGTTCTGTTTTAAAGACAGAACCTTACTAAAAGTTTTGTATTAGGTTACAGGATTGTAATTTTCTTTCCGGCGATTCTCGCTAAAAGATTCTTAATTCCACCGGTCTTGAATTTTACGATCAAGACCATATCATCCCCTGCTCCCTGAGTGTCAAGGATGACGCCGGGACCAAATTTTTCATGATTAATATTAATGCCTGCTTTATAGGGAGAATTAGAATTCTGTTTAGCACGTATTTTCTGAGTCTGAAGTTTTTCTTTCTTCGTTTCAATAATTCCCTTCGCCCATTCAGGAACATTTGAAGCGAATCTATGACTGGACGGTTTTGTAGATCCGCCGTAAGAAGAATTGCGATAAGGACTTGAATAATTTTTGCTCGACCCTGAGCGGCTTCCCCAAGAGTCCTCGTCCTCGACTTCGTAACGAGACTCGAACGGATTTCTGCTCAGCCACTTGAGTGTCTCGCCCGGAATTTCTGTGAGGAAAGAACTTGGATAACTTGAGAACGTTCTGCCCTGCAGCATACGTTCCTCAGCAAGCGTCAAATAAAGTTCCTTTCTTGCACGTGTGATTGCCACATACATCAAACGGCGTTCTTCCTGAAGAGCCTTTTTGTCATTTTTGCTTCGGAAGTGCGGGAACATGTCCTCTTCCAAACCGGTAATAAAGACAATGTCGAATTCCAAACCTTTGGAAGCATGTACGGTCATCAGCTGAACAGCGTCTTGTCCTACCTGGGCCTGGTTTTCTCCGGCTTCCAAACTGGCGTGAGAGACGAATCCGGCTAACGCGGAAAGATTCTCAACTGCCGTTCCATCAGAGTTTTCGGTGTCGATAGCTTCTTCTTTAATAAAGCCTTGAGCCGCAGAAGTTAATTCCTGTAAGTTCTCAATACGCTCACTGCCGTTCGGATCCATTTCGTACATGTTCTTCAATCCGCTCTTCTCAACAGTGAAGTCAACGAAGGCCGGAAGCGGCATCTCATCCTTGGCAACACGCAAGGTATCGATAATCTCCTTGAAAGTGGCAAATTTATTGGCCGCTGCTCCGCGAATGTACTGCATGGACTCAAATAACGAGATTCCGTTGGTCGTTGCAAAATCCACCAGATTTTCAATAGATTTAGCGCCTATTCCTCGTGCAGGCACATTAACGACTCTCAAAAATGCGGAATCGTCGGAAGGGTTCTCGGCCAAGCGCATGTATGCCATGGCATTTTTAATTTCAGCTCGATCAAAGAATCGCAATCCGCCGTAAACCATGAACGGAATCCCTCGTCTCGTCAACTCTGTTTCGAATAATCGAGACTGAGCATTTGAACGGTAAAGGATGGCAATATCTTTAGGAGAAACACCTTTATCGATGTACTCCTGGATCGTGGAACAGACAAAGCGGGCTTCATCAAAGTCGTTATCCGAACGGTTTGCTCGGATCTTTTCTCCTTTACCAGCGTCCGTCCAAAGGTTTTTGCCCATACGCTCGGAATTATTGGAAATCAAAGCATTAGCAGCATCAAGAATGTTGCCTTGAGAACGATAGTTTTGTTCAAGTCGAATCGGTTCTCTGATTCTGAACTCTTGGACAAATGACATCATGTTGCCGACGTTGGCGCCGCGGAAAGCATAAATCGACTGGTCATCATCGCCGACCGCAAAGACCGCGTTCGGCGGATTTTTTTCACCTAAACCGGCCAAAAGCTTCAGCCATTCATACTGGAGAACGTTGGTGTCCTGAAACTCGTCTACCAAGATAAAACGAAAACGTTCCTGATAATGATGACGGATCATTTCGTTGCGGCTCAAAAGCTCATAGGCTCTTAAGAGCAGTTCTGCGAAGTCGCAGGCGCCTTCTCTCTGAAGAACAGCTTCGTACATGGCATAAATCTGAATATATGCCTTATCCTTCGAGAACTTTGAATAAACCTCAGACGCGCGCTTGCCTTCTTCTTTGCAGCGGTTGATGAAGTTTTGAACTTCACGAGGCTTGAACTCTTCCGTATCAATACCGTTTGCCTTCATCACGCGTTTGATCACGCCGAGCTGATCGCTCATATCCAAAATGGCAAACGTCGCAGGAAGGCCGGCTTCCTGATGATGCAGACGCAGTAAACGATTGCATAAACCATGGAAGGTGCCGACCCACATAGCACGCGGGTTGATCGGAATCATGTTCTGCAGGCGAGCCAGCATTTCTTTAGCGGCCTTATTGGTGAAGGTCACCGCAAGAATCTCGCTCGGATGAGCCATATTCTGTTGAAGCAGGTAGGCAATGCGGCTTGTTAAGACGCGCGTTTTCCCCGAACCGGCGCCTGCAAGAATCAATGCGGACTTGGGTTCGGCAGTCACTGCCTGGGCTTGTTGCTTATTAAGCGATTCAGTAATGGATTGCATTCTTTTCTTCTCATCCAAAGGAGTGAGAAGTCTAGCAAACGCATCTGCACGTTGCAGGCGCAGTGACGAACGCTTACTTCTTAGTTATTCCGATTCCTAGGCTGTTACGTCCTTAACTGGCGACTCTTCAAATTGAGGAAACTAAGTTCCTAAAATTTTATTTGTATTTATTAGAAATGGAGGCAGCGGATAAAAAAGAGCTTTCTGCTGTCTTTTCCTTTCAGCCGAAACGTTCTTAGAGACAAATCACGAAATTATTTTATATATTCAACAGGTTAAAGATCAAAAATACATAAATAAAGAAAAACGGAAATTTCATTTTCAAAATCTGCAACCAGACCTTACCTAAGTCCGAGGCTCAATAGCACCGCTGGCAGTGTTTTTACTTTTGTTACCGAATTTTAAGATTTTCTCAATGGTTCACGACTTAAGAGCCATCTGCTTAAACCTTAAAACTTGGAGAATTTAAATGAGCGTATCTAGAAGATTTTTTCTCAAAAGCGGTGCGTTGCTTTCCTCTCTTCCGCTGGCTGCAACAGTAGCACATGCTGCGGATCCTGCCGCAACTGCTTCCAGGCAGGTTGGTCCGGCTCCTGTTAGAACAACTCCGGTTTCCGACTACATTGTTGACGGTTTCAAAGTAAATCCCTCTGCTCCGATTGTATTAAAGGGCCGTAGAGATTTAACCCTCGACGTATATCGCAAAGTCGTTTGGAACCACACCTCTGTTTCTGTCGACCCGACCGCCCTCAAGCAAATTGATGCTTGGCGCAAAGAGTTCTTGGACTTTTTGGCTGTCCATCCGGAATTGAACGTTTACGGCGTCAACATCAAACCGGGTGATGCCCACAAACAGCGTTTGACAGAAGAAGAGTTAAAACAAAACCTTTCTCAAGGTCTGAACACCGGTATCTCTTTCGGTGAACCTCTTCCGAACCGCGTTGTCCGCGGCATCATTCTTGCCCGTACATCAGGCATGCTCGGAGGCAACTCCGCTTCTTCAGCCGCGCTCACGAGCCATATCATCGGTATGTTAGGCCGTAAAGAGCTTCCCGTTGTACCTCGCGAAGGCCAGGGCGGTGCAGGCGAAGTTTGTCCGCTGGGAACTTTGTTTGACAACATTCCGAGAGAAATTCATCTCGGATTGAAAGAACCGATGACAATCATCAACGGTCATCCTACCGCCACTGCTCTTTGCGTTGACCTTGCTTTGCGCAGCGACGGCATCATTAAATTGACGGAACAAGTCCTCGCACTGGCCATTGACGGCCTTACCGCCCCGAGCGAACACTTCGGAGTTCAACTCGAAGCCTGCTGGGACGACCCCGATGAACAGAAAGCTCTGCAGAACATTCGTGCATACCTTAAAGATGCACCGGTTCCTCGCCGCCAGAACGTACAGGCAAGAGTTACCGTTCGTGATATTCCTCTCATCCTGGCCGCTGCATATAAGGCCCAAAGAAACCTCAAACAAACTGCTCAAACGGTACTTCAGAGCGCTCACGATAACCCTCTCTGGATTCCGAAAGATCAGGCAGCTAAGGTTGGTGCGGAACCTTATGTTTGTTCAAACGGCAGCTACCACAGCCAAATCGCTATGAATGCTCCGGACGAAATCGCCCGAAACTACGCTGACTTAGCAACGGTTCTGTACTCTCTCGTTCAGTGCTACTACTCCGACCCCGTCGCTATGCCGGGACTCGACAACCTCATCTACGGCAACATGCAGATGAACGCTTCCGATTGGCAGGATGAAACAAGAATGCTCGGACAGCCTTCTCTTCTCCCGCCGCCGCAGTTCGGCCAAAATGACCTTTGCTCTCCGTACATGCGCGCGTGGAACAAGGTCGACCGTTTGGAAAAAGTTCTTGCAGCTTTGGATGCCCAGGTTGCCTGCATGGCGAGTGAAAGTATCTTCATCCGCGGCGATCTCAAGACTTCTCCGGCTTTGCAGCCGATGCTTGACATCATCCGTAAGTTCAATCCTCCGATTGATGTTGCAAAGGGCGACAGAAGAACAATCGCTACGGAACTGGACGGCCTCTATAACTTCATGGCCGACAGCGCTATGGCTTATTCTTCCTTGGATCCGGAAAAGAGACCGGCACTCGTTTTGCAGACGATCAATTTCTAACTTTTAGTTTCGTCTTTCTTTTAGTTTCGTCTTTCTGACTTTCATATTATTTTATTTAAATTGGGGCTTTCGGGCCCCATCTTTTTTGCAAAAAATGAAAAACTTTATTTGAAAATCGGATACCTGAGATTTAGCAGTCCCCAGATGTGTCTTTTAGAGCTCCCTCCTATACTTTTGGCTATTAATAGAGAGGGAATTATGCAAATACACAATCTTTCCTGGCTCGCAGATATAAATAAGCCCATCTTTACAAAAAAGACTGACTACCAATCGGTTTTAAAAAATACCTCCGGCCTTCCTTTCATTACACCGCCACTTCATCCTGAATTAATCGAAATGCTCGATAAAATCGGAGCCGAAGGTCGAGTAGAAGCCGGTGAAAAGTTTCCGATGGCATTCGATTCGGAAGACAGTTTCGTTTTAATCAAAAACGGTATCGCTGCTCGGGGGATTCAATTCTTCGACAGCTCTTTAATTAATTTAGTGCTCCCTTCCCGTTCGCTATGCGGGGACTTAAATTTATTCACTAACAGAGGAATCAAAGAACAGCATTTCTCAATCACTCCATGCCAATATGTACTGGTTTCTAAAAAACTCTTGGTCTCCTTATTATTTAAAAATCCTGAAATTCTGAATGCCGCACTTTCTGATATTGAGCAAATATCACTCAGCCATCAGCTGTCTCTTCTTATAGCCGGCAGTCTCGCGGTTGAGGAAAGAATAAAGATGTTCATCTTCGCCTGGGCCTCCAACTATTCAGAAGAAGCAGAAGAAGGCTGGCTCAAGATGCCTTTCATCGTCCAAAGAAAATATGCCAGGAGCGTTGCAAGAGCTTCACGATCATCTCTGGATGGAATCCTAACCAAGTGGAAAAAAAACGAATTGATAAGGACAGAAGGACACCATCTGTTTATCGCCTCGGAGTTAATCAAATCTTGCTCATCCGCTCTTTCTTGAAGAAATGAACGAAGACGAAGATATCTCTCGGGCAGACGAAAGCATGGACGGTATTATTTTTCATAATTGAGTAGGGTTTCGCTGAGTTTCAGCGAACACCCTCTCACACCACCGCCCGTACCGATCTGGTAGGCCAAGTCACCTTGGTTTTACGGCGGTTTCTCAACGTTCTAACCTTTATAGCACCCTAG
>NZ_DBMALT010000079.1:0-5623 GCF_057870745.1 Parasutterella sp.
GTTCCGTTTGTTTATTTCGCAAAAATCAACTTTATCGGATCGCCAGCATGTTTGCATTGGGGCTATGTCAATCGTTCAAATTTATTTTGGACAGTAGTGAACTCGTTTAGACTTTTCAATTTAATAAAAAAGAGGCTTGTGCCATCCATAAGAAAGAATGGCAGTTCGCCCCTTCTATACTCAAAGCAGCTAAACTTTATTTTTTAGTTTTGGCACGGCTCTTGCGCACAGTCTTTTTGGGAGCGTTGACAGCATCTTTAAAAGCTTTGCCAGCAGAAAACTTCGGAACCATAGCCGCGGGAATTTTAATCTCTGCGCCAGTAGAGGGATTGCGGCCTGTACGGGCTTGACGCTGAGATCCATAGAACTTACCAAAACCAATCACAGTATAATCGCCACCTGCAGCGACGGTCTTGATGATTTCAGCGGTATATGCATTCAACACCTTCGCTACTTCGGTTTTTGCGAGGCCTGTTTCGGAAGCAACTGCTTCGATCATTTCAGTCTTGTTCATTAGAATTCTCCTGTAAGAGATGTAAAAGTAAACGCGAACTCGTTTATCTTACCCTTGTTTACAATTATTTTGAAGATTTTCTTCTGCTTCCTTTACGCCAAGCGAGTCAGAAGGATTAATCTCCCTGAGGTTTCAGAATTTCATCCAGACTAATGATTAAAGACTCATCGACTGTTTAACCATGAAGATTTCCGTAATAGTCTCCACTTACAACAAACCAACTTATCTAAAGTTAGTTTTGGAAGCCTTAAAAGAGCAACAAGATCCCGGAGATTTTGAAGTCGTTATCGCAGATGACGGAAGCGGTATGGAGACAAAAGCAATGATCGATGCTATGAGAAAAGACTTCCCTGTGGTTTTAAAGCATGCGTGGCAAGAAGACAAAGGCTTTCGACTTGCGGCTTCCAGAAACAATGCCTTAAGAAAAGCGTCGGGAAGCTACATAATTTTCCTCGATGGCGATTGTATTCCTAGACGGGATTTCGTAGCTAAACACAGAAGACTTGCCGAGCCTGGTTTTTTTGTTACTGGTACACGCGTTCTTCTCTCTAAAGAGTTTTCTTATAAGATTGAAAGTAAATTGGAAAGTCTTGATTCAGAATCTTCTCCACAACTTTTTAAACACTACCTCAACAAAGAAATTAATAAGATATCTTCTCTTTTTCCTAACCCTTTTTACCTAAGAAAGCTCTCGAAAAACAACTGGAAAAAATTGCGGGGCTGCAATTTTGCACTTTGGATGAAGGATTTAGAAAGAGTAAATGGATTTGACGAAGAATTCATCGGCTGGGGATTCGAAGATTCCGATTTAGCTGTCAGGTTGATTAATTCAGGAATCAAAAGAAAATCTGGCAATTTTCTGGTTACCGTCTTCCACTTATACCACCCTGAGAAGAAAAGCAAACAAGAGGGTTCGGGCTGGTTGAAATTAATGGAGAGAATTAAAAATAAACAAGAAATATGTCATAGCGGATTAGATAAAAAATAAGAAATATTCTTGTGAGAAAAGGTGCCTAGACCCTCTTTCGCAGACTAGGCAACTTTCCGAGCGCATCATTCTCGTCAAACATGACAAAGAGGATTTATAAAATAATTTAGGTGCGTCCCGATCGTTAACTAAAACCTACCCTTTGGAATTAATAACATGGTTGGTAAAGGGCGTCGTTGTTTGAAACCGTTTATTGGTTTCTTTTGACGCCCATCGGCTCCAAGTGAAATTCCATAACGGCCAAGCCGCTGCAGAACAAGACTTGAATAATGGAAAGATCCAAAAAATTATCACGGAGTCCAATTGAATCTTGGGGTTCTCATGCTCAAAAACGGTCCCTATTTCTTACAAAAATTCAAAACAAAGGGGTTATTATTCCCCTGCAGTTGCTTTATTTTGAATGCCCGCTCGCATTCCCATTCTTGTACTGGATAAGCCTTATCCCATGCGTCCATAAGGCGAGACTGGCTCGAACTCATTTGAAAATAATTCGGGTACGCATAAGCCATATATTTATAGGTCCGAGCAATTGGTCCCCTTGAGTCCTGAGGTGGTTCAACTTTGTTTCCTGATATTTTCACGGAACACGATCCAAATGAATTTGGAGTGTTCTTCGGTAATACTTCGAAGTTCTTGTTTCCACGCTCCGCATTAACCGCACCGATAGCTGGATACAAATTGTATAAATCACTTTGCATATAGCGAAACACTATATTTTCTTTTTCTGCACATTTTCGACCCTTAAACGGATTTCCCCTATTATCAACACATCTTGGAGATCCCTCTCTCCATTCGGAAAAGAACCGTCCGAAATTTTCTGCAGGAACTACATGCTCCCATTCAACACGTCCCGCTCGCTTTGCGTGGGTAGAGGTAGCGAACCCTTTTGGCAATATGATATTTTTATCTTTATCGAAGGGGACCTGGCAGTAAAGAGTTATTCTCCGATTTGATATTACAAACCGTTCCATAGCTTTTTTGGCTTTATTAAAACTTTGGAACGTCTGGTTGCCCTTAACCACTTCGTCATTCGCAATAGCAGGAAAAGACACGGAAAGAGAAATGAAAATAGAAAGGGGAAAATAAATTGATTTCATTAACTGTGGGCAAAAATTAAAGACTTGAAATTATAAGGTTTGGAATGAACTAACCATTTTCTTTTAAAGCACTATTTATTGAAATGATTTCTTAATGCTTTGATGAAAAAGCATATCGAGAAGAAAATATAAAAGCAGGAAATCCCTGAGATAACAATGAATTACTTTGAAAATAGCTTGGCTAACAAAGACTTGACTAGCGCATCGTGTTGGATATTTTTGTATAACCTCATAGTGTTTGTCTTCGCAAGCGTAGCTCTAGGTATGATTCGAAGCCTTCAGTTAGCGGCCTTTTATGTTCCGCTTTCTTTTTTGCTCGCTTGGCATCTGCCTATTTTCATAAAAAAAATTCTTCTCTTTACCAATCTTGTATTTTGCTTACTCATCATTTCTTTTAGTGGTATTCAAGGGTTTCTCTATAAAAATTATGACGCTACCATTGATTCTTCCTTCGTTATAGAAGCGTTAGCCAATACAAATTTAGATGAGAGCGTGAGCTACGTACAGGCTGGTTTAGAACAATTACTCCTGTGGGGACTTTTTTCTCTTTTAGTTTTCATCCTTTGCTGTATATGCCTTACCACAATCACCCGAGCCAGCCTCCCAAGATCCAAAAGAATCCTTGCCTTTGTAAGTGTGTTGGTATTGTTATTCATCTTCTCTTTCTACCAAGATGCCTGGCGCAAGCGGTTTCCTTTGTTTATTTACGCCAACCTATTCAACGCCATTGAAGCCCAGCAGGATTATTGGGAAGAAATCGAAAATGAAAATAAAGGCTATTTGTCCGCCGCAAAAAAACTTATTTCGAGCGTAGAAGAAGGTCCTAAGACAATTGTTTTAATTATCGGCGAGAGCACCTCAAGAGAGGACATGTCTTTATATGGCTACCCACGCAACACAACTCCTCGGCTTAAAGAAATTGAGACAAAAGATCCGCTTTTTATTAAAGCACGCGAAGCCTATTCAACAAAATTTAGTACAGTTCCTGCTTTCAATTCCATGTTGGAATTTGACCTTAACGCTCCCTTCAAAGAGCATGTTCACTTATTGGCTATATTCAAGAAGGCCGGATATCACATTACTTGGATCAGTAATCAGGATGACCTCGGCATAGAAGCAGAATATTCGAGTTTTGCAGATAAAGCGGTACAAATGAATCGTCAACCGGGGAGATCAAGCGTCTCTTTTGACGAAAAAGTAATACCGGAATTAAAAAGAGCCTTAACTGAAAACTGCCAAAAGAAATTGATCGTTGTCCATTTGATTGGTCTACACCCGCACTTCGCACTTAGGTTCCCGGAAGGGACTAAAGCGACCTGGAGCAAAGACGACGATATCAGCAAATCTTTAAGAGATATGGGGCGTTCCAAAAGGACACTCATCCTCAAAGAGCAATACAACCTCGGCATGCTGTATCAAGATCAGATTATTTCTGAATCTCTTGAATTAACCAAGAAAGCCGCGAGTAGCACTCCTGCCGACTGGATTTATCTTTCAGACCATGGCGCGGAGTCCGGTCACCGAGGTGATTTTGTGGGCCACTCTTCAAAAACTCTCGGGGGCTACACAATCCCTTTTCTTTTTTGGAGTAATGAAAAAACTTATTCCCAAAAGCGCGAGCAGCTGGCAAACAGACCTTTCAGGGCAGATTGGTTATCCTTCTTGCTTTTAGACCTAGCAGGGATCAAGTGTTATTTCTCGTATGACAATAAATCCTGGATTGAGCCAGATTACCATTGGGATGAGCCGGGCGTTATCACGTCATTAAAAACCAAACCCTCTCCTGCCCAATAAGAAAGAAAGGACAACCCAAACGTTTGTAGTTCAGATTGGAGCTCTTGGTGTTTTACATTTGTGACGCTGCAGCATTGAATTAAGGATAAGCGGCAATAGTTGTTCCTTATCCTCTCCGATTGAACACGAACTCAACGGTAGAGAAGAAAGGGGAAATTGCGATCTAGCCTGTAATTTTCCTAGTTTCCATGGACAGCAAAAGGGCCTCCGCCAAGTGCTTCAAGAGGTCCCTGATAGAGTGGTTCTGCTGTTAAGGAATATCGATCCTTTCAATTTTGAAAATCACAGGTCTCGTCCCATCCGAACAACACGCAATCATTGTGTTCTCTTCCTTCATCCAACCTTTCATAATCGGACCGCCCTGCAGACCCGTGTAGATGTACCTTGAGATTGCATCCCAAGCTTCAGAACAAAAGGGCTTATCTGGACCACCCGCTATCTCCTCCGGATTCCCTTGTGTTGAAACTAATGTATTTAAGCCACACTGTCAAAAGCTGTCTTTGCCGTCTTCACGGTAAAAGATAAAAACGTCACCTTTGTTATAAACGGGACATTTGCCTGAGCAAGGATTTTGACAATATCGATGCTGGAGATCTTCATAAAGCAGCGTATCCAACACTGTTACTTCTACACGGTGTCTCATTTTTCCTCCAACAAATGGGTTAGGTAGGGATATCACTCTATCCCTACCTGAGCCGCGTGACTTATTTCTGTTTTGCGATATCTTTCGCTGCAATTCGACCGAAAGTCATTGCTTTACCAAAAGCTGAGCCTGACATATAGCCCGCTCCGTGAACTCCGCCGGTCATTTCCCTAGCTGCCCAGAGACCCGAATAACTTCACCGAATACATTTTGAACCTTGGCATCTTTGTTAATCTTCAATCCACAGTAAGTCGCGATAACTGCCGCAGTGGCGGGCATGATGTAGAATGATCCTTTATCTAACGGGATAGGTTTGCCGCTAGTGTCCACCAAAGTCTTACGCCCGAATGTGTCCGAATCATTCTTGATTCCTTCGTTGTATTCTTTAACAGTCTTCGCCAATTCTCCCGAGTTTGAGAGTTATTTTTGGGCCAAAGCCAGGCCAGCTCTGAGTTTGAGCCCAAAAATTTTTACCGTTAATGTAGCCTAAATGTAGCACTATATGATATAATTAAGAGTATCTCAGTCTTGGAGGGTGACAATGCCTCTGCACGTTTCAATCGTTTCGGTTAAGAATTACAAGTACA
>NZ_DBMALT010000080.1:0-5347 GCF_057870745.1 Parasutterella sp.
TTGCAGTGAAAAAATAAAAGATTTTTACTTTTATTTTTTTTGATTTTCTTACTCTCAAATTCGCACTGTTTTACAACTCTCAAAATCGTATTTGCTTAGCAGCAGAACCAAATCCAGAAAGGAGCGGCGAAAGCAAACATCAGCGTACTGACAGCCAAAATCGAAGCGCCGTCCTGGACGTAAACGTTATACCGGGAACCGATGATGATGCCGGAGAAAGCCGGCGGAAGAGCACAGGCCATCGTCAGCATCGAAAGCTTTTCTCCGCTGAGACCGCAGAGGATAGCCGCAATGGCGATGCAGAGCGGAGTAATGAATACACGAAATATGGAGTTCCAAAGAATTTCAGTGTTGACGCTGAATTTCACTGTAGCCAAAGCCAAACCTGCTGCAAACACGGCAACACCTGAATTGGCGTGGGCAATCAAGTCAAAAGAAGGATAAACCGCGACCGGAAGCTTGATCCCTAATAAGACAATTACGACAGCAAGAGTCGGACACCAAACGACCGGCTGTTTGACGGCATTTAATATGGCAGAGCCGGTTCCGGAAGAAGAGCCGTTTCCGGATCCCATAGCACCGGCTAAGCTCATTAAGTACATGCCGATCGGAATGATCACGGCATTTGCAACGATTGCCACGATGGCAACCACCAATCCTGTCTGGGTAGTTGCTCCGTAAATCGGATCGAGGACAGCGAAGCCTAAGAAGCCGATAGTCGGGGAGCCCGCGGTCAGACCGCAGACTGCGGCTTCGGCAGCTGTGTGATGGAAGACCTTTCTGCAAACCCAATAGCAAACGAAGAAGAGGGCGACGATACCGATTAATGAGACGAGCGTCAGCGTGAGATCTTCGGAAAGCATCTCGCGGGTTGCTTTAGTAATAGAGACAAAAAGTGCGGCCGGCAAAGCGAAGTTCAAAACAACTTTGTTGAGTGCCTGGGTTTGACTCGGCGTGAAAGCATTCATCTTCGCACCGGCATAACCTAATGCCATCACAACGAAGATCGGGACAATATCATTAAAAATAATGTTGAAAAACATGCAGTCTCTGCTAAAAATTTCTTCCGAAAAATCCTCTGGTAGGGCCTAGTGAGAAGCTATTCGGACTGGCAAGAGAAATTTTAGATTTGCAGTGGTGTCTTCGAATCGCAAACAGTATTAAGTTGGGTAGTCAGGTTCAAAAATCAGAATACTTTGCAAGAGCGACAAGGAAACTATTTTTAGTTGTTGTAATTTAGTAACAGTGGCGTTTTAGGTTGAAATAGGTTGATTTTTTTACTCTACGACAGGTTGTTCGAATATTTTTTCATTAAAAACCAAAATAAGCCTTGTTTTGTTGCTGTACATTAAAAAAATGTTTATATTTGCGAAAAAAAATTCCCGCTAACGCAAATGTAAAAAACGTAAATTGCCTTATTTCTTGTCAGTATTAACACCATATTTGAATACGGATTTCAGGGTAAGGCTGAATATTTACATCGTAAAAATCCTTTCATAATGTGGTCACGCGAAAACCTCGCGGACATGCTTTTTGTTTTTCGGATGAGAAAAACGGTTTATCGCACGGTGATAAAGGGCTTTAAGAGAGCCTGGGGCCGTAGATAAGCACATTCAAAAAACGAAATTTGCTTTGTTTGTTACTTTTAAGGATAGTCATATGGCTTCTTCTAACCTCAACGATAAAAAACCTGAGTTGGCAGATGACAAAGAAAAGAAAGTCACCATCGGAAATTACATTTCCCTGATTATGGCTTGCGTTTTCTTCTCCGGTGTCTGCGCTACAAACCAATGGTGGGGCATTTTCGACTTCACCACAATCAACGGCTCCTTCGGTAAGGTTGTCACAGCTGTTTCCCAGAACGCTGACGGCATTCACACCACGATGGCCAACTTCCGCGGTAAAGGCGGTTCCGGTGCTATCGACGGCTTCATGTTTGCTTTGACACTGGTCCCGACAGTTATGTTCGCTCTTGCGATGATCACTGTTTTCGACCACTACGGTGCTCTGAAAGCTGCTCGCCAGATGCTTACTCCGATTCTTCGTCCGTTGATCGGCGTTCCCGGCGGTGCTGGTCTCGCTCTGATCGCTTCTCTGCAGTCTACTGACGGCGGCGCGGCTCTGACTCGCCAGCTCAAAGATGACAATATTTTGACAGCTAAAGAGCTGAATAACTTTGCTACTTTCCAGATGACAGCCGACGCTCTCATCACTAACTTCCTCTCTTCCGGCGCGGTTCTGTTCACACTGCTTGCTGCTGACGGCAAGCCTGCAGTTCCGGTCAGCATCGGTGCTTGCTTGGGTATTCTGTTCCTCGGCAAGATCCTCGCTGCCAACATCATGCGCGTCATCCAGATGGGCGGAAAGATTAACCTTAAGAAGAGCGCTTAATAAGGAGAATACGAAATGGCTACTACATCTAAAAAAATGATGATCACCGACGTATTCGTTAACGGTGCATTTCAGGGTTGGAACATTGCTACACACTCCACGATTCCTAACGTTTTGATGGCTTTCGTGATCATCAAAATGCTGAACATCTCCGGCGCTTTGGACTTCATCGGTACATGCCTCGGACCGGTTATGGCCATCTTCGGTCTGCCAGGCGAAGCTGCCATGATTCTGCTCGGCGGCTGGATGTCCATGGGCGGCGGTGTCGGTGTGGCAGTTGCCTTGTTCGATAAAGGCGCTGTTGACGGTACACAGCTCGCTATCGTGATTCCCGCTATTTACCTCATGGGTTCTCAGGTTCAGTACATGGGCCGCTGCCTTGGCGTTATCGGCATCCAGGGTTCCGATATGTTCAAGATCATGGCCGTTCCTCCGATCGTCGCTTTGCTCTCTCTGTGGGTCATGCGCCTGGTCGTTCTGGGATCGTAATCTGACGAACTTTCAAAGGATTTAGTAATCAATGGCTACCGCAATTCTCTTTAAAAATGCAGATCTGTACGCTCCTGAACATAAGGGCATCAAACAGATTCTGACAGTCAATGAAAAAATCATTGCTGTGGAGGATGAAATCTCTGCCGACCTTCCCGGTCTGGAAGTGATAGATCTGAACGGCGCAATCGTTACGCCGGGTCTTATCGACCAACACATTCACGTGACTGGCGGCGGCGGAGAAGGCGGTCCCCTGACACGCGCTCCAGAGCTTAACTTCTCCGAGCTCGTGGAAGGCGGAATCACTTCCTTTGTCGGTGTTTCCGGAACCGATAGTGAAACCCGTCCGATCGAAGCTCTTATGGCTAAGGTTCGCGCCTTAACCAAAGAAGGTGCTACCGGCTGGATGTGGACTTCCAACTATCGTTATCCCCCTACAACGGTTACCGGCGACGTCCGTAAAGACCTCTTGACGATTCCCGAATGCTTGGGTGTGAAGATTGCAATGGGCGACCATCGCTGCTCCTTCCCGACAACTCAGGAAGTTTTAAGAGTTCTTTCCGACTGCCGCGTCGGGGGCATGATCTGCGGACACGATTCTTATCTGCATGTTCACCTCGGTGACCTTCCCATCGCTTTCCCGGCTTTCATGGAATGCATAAAAATGGGAATGCCGATTAAGCATATTCGTCCGACACATGTCGGCCGTCACCCTGAAGTTTTTGCTCAGGCAATTGCATTTACCAAAGCCGGCGGATACATCGATATCACAACCAGCGGCGGCAACTACATGGGTTCTGCAGCAGATGCTTTTGTGATGGCTTTGAAAGAAGGTGCGCCGATCGATCGTATTACGTTCTCTTCTGACGGCCACGGCTCGATGCCTCGCTTCGATAAGAACGGCGAAATGATCGGTCTGACGGTTTGCAAAGTCTCCGACAACCTGAAGATGCTTCAGGAACTTGCCGGTAAGATTGGTCTTGAAAAAGCCTTGCTGCCTTTGACACGTACTATTGCCACGGCTCTTTGCTTGGGTAATAAAGGCGTAATCGAAGCTGGTAAAGACGCAGACCTTCTAGTGATGGATAAGGATCTTAAACCGCTCCACCTCTTCATGAAGGGTCGTCAGGTCATGAAAGATTCGGAAGTTATCGTTAAAGGTGCCTTCGAAGAATAAGAACCAACTAGTTTTGATCTTACAAGCCTCTCGGGTGACAAAGCCCGGGAGGCTTTTTTTAGTGCGCCCAGCATGGCGCGCTTCTGTAGGATGCAAATCCCGAACTCGCCCGATGAGGGGAAGGGTTAGCGACTCGGCAAGGGCGTAGTGGCAACACTAGGTCTGGAGGAAGCCGATAGCAAAATGCATGTTCAACGAACAGGAAGCGGATATGAGGCGGTTTAGACGGATGTGGGGGCCAAAATACCCAATTTCCAATACTCATACAGGAGTCTGAGACGTAGATCCGATGGACAGGCAGGAAAGAAGTACGTCTTACCTGGGGAGATCCGATTTGATGCCATTGGCTACGGGCTTCGCGAGGAGTTCGGATGTCAAATCGGAAGTCAGCCGAGGCCATAGTAGGGGCAACCTGAAGGGCCGAACATTAACAACGCGAGTAGAGGTGACAGCTCTCATGACAAATTCAAGCGGACCTCAGAACAACGTCCAAGAGGGCGGCTGTCACGACGCAAAGCGGGCAGAACAGCGCAGTGTCGTCTACGGCAAAAGAAGGAGCAGCTGGTCATGGCGAAGTCACACTGGACGAAAGCTGAACCTAGAGGCTGTCCGCTCATCGATTTAGTATGTTTCTATCTCGACGATGCGGCGCAGAAGGTTATAAAGAACAAAGGCGCACCCGGCATAGACGGGATAACCTATGAACAACTTCCTAACCTTTTGCGAGTTCACGGGGAGAAGATCAGACAGAAACTTAAAAACGGTACTTACATTCCCGCTCC
Source organism: Parasutterella sp. (assembly GCF_057870745.1). Taxonomy (NCBI): domain Bacteria; kingdom Pseudomonadati; phylum Pseudomonadota; class Betaproteobacteria; order Burkholderiales; family Sutterellaceae; genus Parasutterella; species Parasutterella sp. Next base: position 4,840 of record NZ_DBMALT010000080.1, read on the forward strand.
CGTTGGACGCGTGGATATACCCAAGCCAAACGGGGGCACACGGATGTTAGGAATTCCAACTCTCTTGGACCGAACAATCCAACAGGCCATAGTGATGACTATTGGAGATGCGTTCGAGGGTCAATTCTCGGACAAAAGTTATGGGTTCAGAGAGGGACGGAACTGCCGGCAGGCAGTGCAAAGGGCTCAAGAGTACATCAAAGATGGAAATAGATGGGTCGTCGAAATGGACTTGTCCAAGTTCTTCGACCGAGTCAACCACGACATTCTGATGGACAGAGTCAGCCGAGTTATAGATGACAAGGCAATCTTGAAACTAATCCGACGATATTTAAACGCAGGCATCATGGAAGACGGGCTGGTAAGCCCAAGACTAGAGGGCGTTCCTCAGGGGTCGCCCCTTAGTCCGTGTGCGCCCAGCATGGCGCACTTCTATAGGGTGAGAATCCCGAACCCGCCCGATGAGGGGAAGGGTTAGCGACTCGGCAAGGGCGTAGTGGCAACACTA
>NZ_DBMALT010000081.1:0-5186 GCF_057870745.1 Parasutterella sp.
AATAACTTGAGGAGTTAACACGAAAAGAAAAAAATGAAAATCTACTATAAGCCCCGTCTATCGGGGCTTTGCACGATATAAGGGGCTAAACACAGGTATATTAATGAATATTCTGATCATCAAGAAAATCTTAATAATCCTTTTCTCGGTGCTTTCCATTGGAGCAGTCCAAGCCAACGAAACCATTATCAAAATTGGTTTACCCCTGGTCTCCCCTCCGTGGAATACTTCCCAATTCTTACAGCAGAGTATTCATTCCTTATCATGGAAACTGCCTCAATATAAGTTTGAAGCCTAAAAGTCGGCGGATAAATACATCTTGAGGCGAGGCAGCTAAATATTTCTTAAAAACCTATTGAAAAAAATAGGTTTTTTCTTGACTTTTTAAAATGTGTAATATAATTATAAGCATATTTTAAAAGGTTCCTGATCATGTCTAAGCCAATAACCGGAAAAACTACCACCTCTGTTTGGAAGCAAAAGCGTAAAAACGGCGATATTTACGTCTGGGAAAGACAAACTATTTACATTCCGGAGACGAGAAAGACCAAAGAACTTTCCCGAAAACTGCTCGGCAAGATTCCTGCCGGATCGACCGACGGAGAAATCGTACCCACCAGACCCAAACGCAAAAAGACAGAGGATGCGGAACCCCAGTCCTCTACACGTTCAAGAGTTGGATCGACTTCGCTTCTGCGCTGGGTCGGAGAGCAAAGCGGTATTACCGATGATTTGCTCTCTTGCATGGATGAGGGCTCGGCTAAAAAGGTAGACACGATTGCTCAGTTTTGGTTGGCTAATCAGGGTGACAGACTGCAGAGAATGCAGAAGTGGCAGTTCCTCCATCCCACTCCTTATCCCGAGCCGATTTCAAAGGACGTTTACCACGACTTGTTTGAATATCTCGGATTAAACGAAGACATCGTTCAAAACTACTTCCTTGCAAGGGCTAAACGCTGCCATAAAGAGGATGCGGCTGCTTTCGATTCTTCAACCATCTCTTCATACTCCCGATACATCAAAGAAACCCGTCAGGGTTTTAATAAGGCCGGTGACGGTTTGGATACCGTTAAGTTTCTTACCTTGTTCGATTTGGCGACGCACCAGCCCATTGCTTTTGCACGCGGACCGGGAAACTTGGCCGATGTCTCCGGCATAGAAAACGCTCTAAAGCAGTTCTCGTTCTTAAACATCTCCAAGGCTCAAATCGTTACAGACAAGGGGTATTACAGCCAGAACAATATCGGACAGATGCTGCGCAAACACATCAAATTCCTGACGGCCGCGTCTATCGAGCTGTCTTGGGTTAACCACCACCTCCAGAAAAACAAGGCCGGACTGGAAACCGCCTCAAGCCTTTGCCCTTGGGACTTCAACATCCATGGCATTACGGTTCCGGTTGATGCTGAGTTTACCTACCAAAGACAGAGGAACAGAGGCGAAGAGGTCAAGGGCGATACTCTCAGTGAAACAAGGCGGTTATACCTGCATCTCTATCTGAATCGCGAGAGAGTCGGAGAGGATGAAAAACGCCTTGCGACAGATCTTATGTCCCTGAAGAACGACATTGAAAAAGGCCTGTGGGATGAGCTCAGTGAATCAGCTCAGAAGAAGGCAGAAAAGTATCTCAATATCAGCCGGCTCGGCAGAGGCGGTAAGCTCAAAGTTGCGATAAACGAAGAAGCCTACGCTCAGGCTAGGAAAGATTACGGCTACTTTGCCCTTGTCTCTAACAAAGCCGAAGACTGCTTCGAGGCTTTGAGAAAGTACCGTCTCAGAGAAAAAATTGAAGAAGCCTTTAAAGATACGAAAAATCGATTGGACGGTACACGCACTCGCGTCTGGGACGGAGATACCCTCAAAGGACGCATGTTCTGTCAATTTGTTGGGCTTGGATATCAGTGCTTCCTGCACACGAAGATAAAGGAACTCAAAGAAAAGCTTGAGCTGAGCCTCAGCGATAAAAAGCTCGCGGAAAAGGACAAAGATCAGAACGCCGACCTGCTTAAATGGCTGAAAAAACAATCGATGCAAAGTTTAATCGATTGGTTCGACTGCATTGAATTGACGAGTCTAAGAAGTGAAGCCGGGACCGTTACACAAAGAAGCGGGGAGACGAAACGTGACCGGTTATTCTTTACATTGCTAGGAATACCGGGATTTGAAGAAAAACCGCAGAATCAGTTAAAGGTCTGTCCGTAGAAATCGGATGTGACCTTTATCCGACATTTAGGTTCTTTAGGCAGTGGACGGGCATGACGTCGATGGAGTTTGGATAATTATTAAACAAGAGCCAAACAAGTCCAAACGGGGGCGTACTAATTAGCTATACCCTCTCTTATGTGGGGATGACATTCGTGCGGCCTAAACTTTTGCCGTAATTGTTCGATTAATTTTTCATGCAAAGAATAAATCTAACGAAAAGGCGGGAAGCCGTTCAAAATCTTCCCGGGACTTTTTTCTCATTTTTGAATCTTCTAGTCCAGCCAGTTCAGTACCGCTACCGAGTTTGTTGTTGAGTACTTGCTTTTAAATTGATGCGACGATAAATGTACAGAATCCAGCGAAGAAGATGTCTGCAGCGCGTTAAAGACAAAAGAATTAATCCAAAAACAAAGACACAGCCGACGCCGCTTTGCTAGGAAAACTTCACCGTTAAAGAGATGAAAAGGAAAATAGCTACCAAGTGTGGTGTTTTTGGTGGTGCTTTTTTCAAGAAAGGAGTCTAACTATTTGAATAATTAAAAAGGGCTGGCGGAGAGGGGGAGAATTTAAACTAATTTAAATTCAAATAGATAGCAACTTAAAGAAGAATTTAGTGACCAGTTTGGTGACCAATTAAAATTGTAAAATTATTAGAAGGAAAAGCCCTGCTGATGCAGGGCTAACCTTTGCCGACCTAGAAGACACTAAAACCGGTCGGAGTTCGTCTAGGACTATTCTAAGGCTTTTAAAGCGGTTGGTATCCTTGATTCATAGCAACGGGAATAATTGACTACAGATTTTTGAAATAGTATGATTATTTCAAAATTTTTCCTCTTTTTACTTCATCATGGATAAAACAACTAAAAAAGAAAACCGCGGGGGCGCTCGTGAAGGTGCCGGCCGAAAAGGTCTTGGTAATACAAAACGTGTTTCCATTTGCCTTACAGATGAACTGGTTCCTGTTTTCAAGCAGTTAGGCGGCGCAAAATGGCTTCGCTGTGAACTTGAATGTGTCGCAGAACCTGCTCGTACCCTCGACACAGACCAGATTCTGGTTCCGGCCATGAATCCGACGCATCTAAGCATTCCGGTCTACGAATGCGGCGTTCAGGCCGGGTTCCCTTCCCCGGCAGAAAGCTATATAGACAGGTCACTGGACCTTAACGCATTCTTAGTCGCTAATCCTGCCTCAACATTCTTCGTCTACGTAACAGGCGACTCAATGGACTTAGCCGGTATGGACGAAGGCGACCTCCTAGTCGTCGACCGCTCCCCGGAACCCAAGAACGGCGACATCGTCATCATGAGCATTAACAACGAATTTACCGTTAAGCGCTATGTGAAAGACGATAAGGGACTGCGTCTGCTTCCGGAAAGCTCAAACCCCATCTACAAACCCATTCTTCCCAAAGACTACGACGAGTGGCGCTTTATCGGTGTTGTGAAGTACACGATTAAAAGTAACTAAGTATGCAAGTGTTCGCGCTGGTGGACGGAAACTCCTTCTTCGCCTCCTGCGAAAAAGTCTTTCGTCCGGACTTAACTGACCGTCCTGTTATAGTGCTTAGTAACAATGACGGATGCGTCGTCGCTCGATCAAAAGAAGCAAAAAAACTCGGCATCAAAATGTGCCAGCCGTACTTCCAGATCGAAGAATTCTGCATACGGGAAAACGTCGCCGTTTTCTCAAGTAACTACGAACTCTACGCCAATCTCTCCGGGCGCATGATGTCCACTATCGCCTCTCAAGTTGACTGCATTGATCCGTATAGCATAGATGAGTGCTTCGCCAACATGAGCGGCTACGAAGGTCTGGGTACTGACCTAACCCAGTTGGGCTTTCGGATCAAGGAAAAAGTATTTAGGGATGTCGGCATCCCAACGTGCGTCGGTATCGCACCGACAAAAACTTTAGCCAAATACTGCAACCATTTGGCCAAACACTACGCCGGGCTTAAAGGGGTGTGCAATTGGCTCGACTTAACGCCTCAAAGACAGGCAAAGGCGCTTGCCTGCGAACCTGTCTCTGAAATTTGGGGCGTCGGCAGACGCTATACCGAGCATCTCGGCAAGATAGGAATCCGTACCGCTCTGGATTTAGCCCGTGCAGATGCGGAAGCCATCCGTGATCGGTTCGGTATTACGCTTTCCATGACAGTTCGAGAACTTCAGGGAACTTCCTGTATCCCGCTGGAGCTTGTGAAACCAAAAAGACAGCAAATCCTGCGGAGCCGCAGCTTCAGTCATTTGGTCTGCGACAAAGACGATTTGCTGGGCGCAGTCACGTTCCATGCCCAGGAATGCGGAAGAACCTTGCGTCGCGAAGGTACGGTGGCGCACACCGTCGGTATTATTTTGAACACGAATCCTTTCCGCCTTCAGGATGTCCAGCAACACGCTTATCCGTGCGTTGGCCTTCCTTATCCTATTTCGGATACCAATACGATTATTCATTACGCTCGGCGATTGCTTAATCAAACTTACCGCAGAGACTGCCTCTATAAACGCGCCGGGGTCTATGTCGGAGAAGTCGTTCCGAAAGACGCTGTCACCAAGGATCTTTTTGAAGAGACGGAAACCGAACAACAGCAGATCATCTGTGAACTGATGGATTCCATCAACACCCGCTACGGTAAAAATACGCTCTGCTTTGCGGCTTCTAAATTAGGCAAAGACGCTTGGGAAATGTCCCGTGCGCGTTTGAGCCCGGGATATACAACCTGTTGGAAAGATTTGCCCCGCATCGGTCCGCTCTTAATGGAAACGGTGCCGTTCTGATTGAACGGTTAGGGCTCTTCTCACTTAGAAATTATTAGTAAGCAAAATAAAATTTTTCAATAATTAATTCTTAAAGCTCCTCTAAGAAAGAGTGGGCCTCTACAAAGGCATTCAAAGAACAGTTTTTTCGTGTCTTTGCTATCTAACATTGGACTTTTTGAAGAAAATGATTGCAGCCGATACCACAATATCATCCGTGAAAA
>NZ_DBMALT010000082.1:0-4907 GCF_057870745.1 Parasutterella sp.
ACTGCAGACACCTTGGGGTTCGCTAGTCTTTCCCACTAGCGGGCAGACTCGGGACTTTCACCCTATAGAGAATGCTCATGCCGAGCACACCAAAAAACGGCCTGCGATACGGCCGTTTTTCTATTTTTACATTTTTCTCAAGTTCTCAAAATAGTTTCCTATTTATCTCTGTATCCAATCAGAAAACCATTCTCTATATGAGTCGATCCGTACTTCGACCCTCACGGTTTAGCCAGGTAATTTCCGTTGCCTCACCTCTTTAAGTTGGAGGATATCCTCTCTAAACAAGGATAGATGTCATAGGGGTATTTTCAGCGGAATCATTTTTGCTACAAAGTTACCCCTTAATATCTTCTAAATTTTGCCAAACTATAAGTAAATTAACCCCCTATCCTTTCTCCCGCTTTGAGAGTGTATTACGTCACTTTTCGCTCTAGGCGTATACCATAAAAAACAGTTTAATTATTTTATTTTCTGTGTGCTCATAGAGCGTTTTTTTTTATTAGATTACAGGATAAATACCCCTTAGAAAGGCAATTAGCTTACTGCAGTTAAAAGCTTTTTCAGCGGAAAGATACGAGTTATTTCAATGAAAATAAAGAATTGCTTTTATTTTCGGCGTGCCGCAGCTGCCATTGCACTATTTTTTGCCATCCCAATGTTGACCGCTGCAGGTCAATTCGATGCACTGCATCAGGGAATCGCACAAAATACGGACACTCTTATCGGAAACTGGCAGCAGTTTTTCCCCGGTCTCGAGAGCCAAATCAACGCGGCATTTGAAGAAGGACGAAAGACAGGCAATTTTATTTTCCACAGCAATGCCGCTCCGGTCGCATGGAATGTCTCCGAAAACGGTACCATTGCGGTCAACTCCATTAACGCAGGCTATTTCAGATCGCTCCGCAATCCCGCGAATCACCAGTTCCTTTTCCCGGGGCTTTCGGTCGAAAGTCAAAACGTCAATATCTCTGCCGGACGCGATCTTATCGTTACACCCGTTCCCGTGGCCGAAAAAGGATTTGGTTACGCTCTGAGCGTCGGACCGGATCAGACTGCCAATCTCGGCGCCGGAGATCGCATTATCCTCATGACGCCAAGAAACCCGGACAACTCTTCCTACTATGACGATCTTTCCGTCGCGCTTTCCGAGAATGCCTCGACCACAATGCAGGCAAGACAAGTAATACTTTTCGGCGGCATTTCGGCTACGTACTCTCGCCTGCTGAAAATGTCAGCTTCATCTGGGATTTATTTCTTATCTCCTAACGAACGAAGCGCAGGAACGATCTCCACAATTCAGCTGCTTAGCTGCGAGATGGATCTGGATGCTCCCGATATTTTGATTGATAGAAAAGTTCAAATCGGCCAGATTATTCTCGGAACCGACCATCCCAGCTCTCTTAACATCGGGCGCGACCCGCAATCAGGAGTTCTGACGAAAAATGTCTTCTTCACCAAGGAGGTCGACGTTGAAGCCAAGAGCAGTCTCAATTTAACCTCGGCTCAAACCGCCGTCTTTCAGGGACATTTAAATCTCATTCGCGATGCTCAGGCCGACATCCGGTCTCGTCAAATTGAAATTGAGAAATTATTTCTCGGAAACGTGGGCTCTCACGCTCGCTTCCGTGTTGACAGCGATGGGCACATGGTAGTTCATGAGCCTGTTTCGGTCAGCTCCACTTCCGGCCTAACCATTGACTTAGGAGAACGCTCTACCCTTTCTGCTGCCGTCGATACCCACGAGGGAGGCGGCAGCCGAGTAACGATGCATCGAGATTCCTATTGGTTTGTCCCCGAGGACAGCAATTTGTCCCTTGTAAATGTTGAACCCTCGAGTTATATCCAGCTGGGACAGCAAGGTCATCCTTCTCAAATGGAAACTGAGACTCTTAAAGGAAACGGTGCTGTCTTTTACCTTACAGCGGGTTCGACAGGATCCCTAAATATCTCCAAAAGCAGCGAAGGCAAGCATGCCTTCCTCTTAGGATCCTCCGGCGTTTCTCTCGCTAACACCGGCTATCTTTACCACATTGCAGTCAATGATGACTCTCCGAACAGCCTGGATAAAGCCACTTTTTCCTTAGCCAATGACGGAATCATAGACGCCGGCCCTTATATGTATAAATTAGGGCTTTACCCGTTCAAAAAAGGAGACTCCAGGGTCTGGGCAATATTGGGGACCCAATCGCTCAAACCGGTCTTGCCCGATAACCCTGAGACTCCGACAGATCCGTCCGAACCTCCTGATGAGGTTATTCCTAAACCGGATCTGCCGGAACTGCCGTTTGATCCGACAAACCCGCCTGAGCTTGATGACTCGGCCGAAAAACCCATCGGATTGTCTCCTGCTGCCAAACTGACTTTAGCTAGCGCAGCCTCCGGCAACCAAATCATTCAATTCTTGGGATCCTTAGATGATCTAAGAAGCCGAATGGGAGAAGTTCGTGAAGGTGCCGAAGACGGTTCCTATATTCTGTACCGATACGATAAGAGCCGGTTTGAGTCGCACTACTCGGCCAACAGTACGTTTAAATATTCCGCCTTTACGATCGGGGCCGACCGGAAGTTCAGCTCCGGCTGGGTCCTAGGCGCCAACCTCCTGTTAACGAGGGGAAATATTCATGTTGACGACGCTCCCGGCAATCATTCTCGTGTGGAATCCGTCGGAGCTAAATTTTATGCTGCGTGGCTCGGAGACAAAGGACAATATATTGACTCGGTCTTATCCGTAAATCGCTACCACAACAAACTAAGCGCCAAAAATATTGATGAAAGTATCTCAACAGCCGATTATCACAACTACGGTCTGGGTTTATCTGTTGAAATCGGTCACCGTCTCGAGTTCACCCAAACTTCGAAATTGGGCTCATGGTTTATCGATCCTCAAGTACAACTGAGTTACTTCCGCGCAAATGGCGCCTCTTTTCACTTCAGCAACGATATGAAGGTCCGCGTTAAATCGACCGATAGTTTGAACGGGCGCCTGGGAATTGATTTAGGAAAAAACTTCCGCAGCAAAGAAGGAAAACTGTCCGGACAAGTCTATTTAAGAGGTGGTGTCAGACACGATTTCTTAGGAAGGACATCTATCCAAATGAATGAATTCTCATTTAAAGACCGCTCCATAGGAACTCGTGTTTACTATGGCATCGGCGCGGAGAGTCTGTTGAAGGATCGCCTCAAAGCCTTCGCTCAAATCAATCGGGAATCAGGCCGCCACCTTAAAACAGATTTTCAAATTAAAGTCGGTTTGAAATATCTATTTTGAAAAAATCGGGACGCTTCGGGAAAGGTCTTTTAGAGTTTCTAGCTTTTCCATTTCTGTTTCCTGCAAGAGCTTCCTCCGAAGCCAACCCAATCGACCCCTTTTGCCCCAAGAAAATGCTTCTTTGCCTGATTTTCCGGGCATTTTGCCCATTCCTCCATCTCGTATCACACAGTAACAACTCAGCTCTATTGCGGTGTCCTTTCTGAGTCCGTTTTTTTTTCGCTTATGTCCCCAAAAATCTATCTTCACTAGGGTAGCTTTATTTTTTGAGGAGAACTTAAATGAAACTCATTGATATTCACTCACCACAGGACATTAAGCCACTCACTATTGACGACCTCAAAGATCTCGCTAAACAGATGAGAGCCGCCATCATTAACTACACCTCCACAATAGGAGGACACGTAGGACCCAATCTCGGCGACGTTGAAGCTCTGATTGGTGTTCATTATGTCTTTGACGCCCCGAAAGATAAGATCGTCATCGACGTCTCCCACCAAGACTTCGTACATAAAATGCTGACAGGACGTGCTCAGTACTATTTAGACAAGAGCAAGTTCACGGAAATCGGAGAATTCACCGACCCGAATGAAAGCCCAGAATACGATATTTTCTACGCAGGCCACACTTCTCCCTCGATCAGCCTGGCTTTCGGCCTCGCTAAAGCAAGAAGACTTCAATATTGTTGCATTCATCGGCGACGGTTCTTTGAGCGGCGGCGTTGCCTTTGAAGGCTTGAATAACGCCGGGAAGCTCAATGACAACTTCATCGTTATCGTCAACGACAACCAAATGGCAATTGCCGAAAACCACGGCAGCCTCTACGACAATTTAAGGGAATTAAGAGAGACCAACGGTCAGAGCGAACACAACTACTTTAAGTCTCTGGGCTATGACTACATTTACGTCGCCGAAGGCAATGACTTAGAGTCTGTGATTAACGCTCTGAAGAAAGCAAAAGACACGAAGAACCCGATCGTTGTTCACTTGAATACTCAAAAGGGCGAAGGTTACGCCCCTGCTGAAGCCCACCGTGAAGAGTTCCACTTCAGCGCACCGTATGACGTCGCTGACGGTGAACCTCTGCAGCAGTCAAATGAGCCGAATTACATCACCGACACGCGCGATTATTTACTCCGAAGGGTTAAAGAAAATCCGGAACTGCTCATCATTTCTTCCGCAACACCTGAAGTCTTCGGCTTCATGGAAAAGGAAAGAAAAGCCTGCGGCAACCAGTACGTTGACGTTGCAATTGCCGAACAGACCGGTGTTTCCACAATGGCCGGCGCAACCAGAGGCGGTGCCAAGGTTATCTACCCTGTAATGGCAACCTTCCTTCAGAGAGCTTATGACCAGCTCGAACAAGACTGGGCCATGGACAACAGTTCTGCCGTCATGCCGGTCATAGGAACAGGTATTCGTGCTTTGACTGACCTCACACACCTCGGTTTCTGGGACATTCCGATGATCACTTCGATTCCGGAGATCGTCTATCTTGCCCCGACAAATGTTGAAGAATACTTCGCCATGATGGATTGGGCTTCTAACTGTTAAAATAAATCTATAAAAATATAGTAAAAAGTATAAATTATTTGTAGATTATGAACTCTGACTTTGTTCCGATTGGGCAAGCGTC
>NZ_DBMALT010000083.1:0-4416 GCF_057870745.1 Parasutterella sp.
CATCACTGCAGACACCTTGGGGTTCGCTAGTCTTTCCCACTAGCGGGCAGACTCGGGACTTTCACCCTATAGAGAATGCTCATGCCGAGCACACCAAAAACCCCTACCGATTAAGGTAGGGGTTTAGGTCTTGCTAGGACGTTTTGTTACAAAGTAGGATTAGTCGAGCTTGAGCTCACGAAGAGGAATGACTCTCTTGAGGCTGGGCTCTTCTTTACCCATGATGCCCTGCTCGGCCATCTTACGACGCATGAAAGCAATCTGAGTCTTCAGAGGCAGATCTTTCGGGCAGAAGTCGTGGCAAGCTAGGAGGGACATACAGCCGAAAACTCCGCTTTCAGTACCGAGGATTTCGTAGTAGTCGGCATCATTACGGTGATCGCGCGGATCCAGACGGAAACGAGAGATCTTGTTGATAGCGACAGCACCGACGAAGTCAGGACGCATACGGAAGTTACCGCAGGAAGCTACGCAACAGCCGCATTCAACGCAGCGGTCAAGCAGGTAGATTTCTTCGGCCAGATGCGGATCCATCGGGGTTTCAATCTTAGACAGATTGACATTGTCATCGTTAAGGTGGCACCAGGACTGGATACGTTCGGACATACCGCGCATCCACTTACCTGTGTTGACAGACAAGTCACCGATAAGTTCGAAGCCGGGAAGCGGAGCCAGAGTGAAGTGATCCGGAAGATCTCTTGTCAGGCAGCGGCAGGCCAGAGTCGGTTTACCGTTAACGAGCATTGCGCAGGAACCGCAAATACCGGCACGGCAAACGAAATCGAACTGGAGGGAAGGATCCTGTGTGTCTCTCAATTCATTCAAGAGAATGTAGAGAGTCATAGAGTCCGTTTCGGAAACGGAGTAAGTCTGCAGGTGAGGAACGCTATCCGGATCAGCCGGGTTGTAACGAAGAATGCTTACCTGGAGCATGCGATGAGCTTTCGCCTGCTGGGGAACTGCATCTTCTTTTTTCTCTTCAGCAGCAGCCATCTGTTGTGTTGTATCAGCCATTTAATTTCAACTCCAAAGATTAAGACAGGGGTTCGTCAATACGTTCGTTCTTGCCGCGGAGATCTTCGGGCAGAAGCTGCAGGTACGGCATCAGTGCATTCTGGACAGCGAAACGGTCTGCGCCTTCGGATTCCAGTTTGGCACGGATTTCGTCGACTTGTTTCTGACGAACAGGTGTTTCGGGGTTGTCAATGTAGTTCTTAGCACCGTAACCACGCCAGCCCGGAGGAAGTTCCATCTTGGAGATGTCGAGGTCTTGGTAAGTAATTGTCGGAAGAGTATCGGATTCGTTCTTCCATGTGCTGAGTGTACGTTTGCACCATTCAGCGTCGTTACGAACAGGGTAGTCAACACGGAAGTGAGCACCGCGAGATTCTGTACGAAGAGAAGCACCGAGAGCCATACCGAGGGCGACGCGGAGCATCTTCTGTGTTCTGTAAGCATAAACAAGCTCAGGGTTGGCACCCGGCTGGTTCTTAACAGCAACGTTGAAGCTCTTCTTGTAGAGGCCTTCGAGTTCTTCGACAGCTTCCTTGAGTTTTTCGCCTTCGCGGAAAATACCGACCTTAGTCGTCATGATTTCCTGCATGCGAGTGCGGATCTCAGCCATGTTTTCTTTGCCATTGTTCTTAACGAAGGCGTCCAGTTTGGACTGTTCGCGCTTGATGAAGTCGTAAACAACGCGGGTCGGAATGTCGATGGCGTTTTCAGGCTTGTCGCAGAAGTCAGCGATTGTTTCGCCGATGATCATACCGGCAACAACGGTTTCAGCAACGGAGTTACCGCCGAGACGGTTAAAGCCGTGCATATCCCAGCAAGCAGCTTCACCGGCAGCGAACAGGCCCTTCAGAGTCTGAGATTCGCCGTTCGGGTTGGTGCGGACACCGCCCATGGTGTAGTGCTGAGCCGGGCGAACCGGGATCCAATCCTTCGTCGGGTCAACGCCGAGGAAGTAATGGCAGATTTCGTAAACTTCACGAAGGTTGTGTTTAATGTGGTTTTCACCGAGCAGCGTGATGTCGAGCCAGAGGTGTTCACCGAAGCGGCTCTTAACGCCCTTGCCCTGAGCAATACGTTCTTCCATACGACGGGAAACAACATCACGAGAGGCAAGTTCTTTCTTTTCAGGTTCAACGTCCGGCATGAAGCGATGGCCGTCGACGTCGCGAAGCAGACCGCCGTCACCGCGGCAGCCTTCAGTAACCAGAATACCGGCCGGGAAAATACCTGTCGGATGGAACTGAACAGCCTCCAAGTTACCGCACATAGCAACGCCTGTTTCCAGAGCGATAGCGTGGCCGGTACCTTCACAGATTTGAGCGTTTGTAGAAACGCGGAAGATCTTACCTGCACCGCCGGTTGCGATAGCAGTAGCTCGGGCAACGTAACCGATGAGTTCACCGGTGATAAGGTCACGAACGACAGCGCCGTAGCAGCGGGAACCGTCGTGGATCAAAGCGATGGCTTCAACACGTTCGTGAATAGGAATACCGAGAGCGATAGCACGGTCGGAAACAGCGTTCAGCATAGCGTGGCCGGTACCGTCGGAAACGAAGCATGTTCTCCATTTCTTTGTACCGCCGAAGTCACGCTGACCGATCAGGCCGGCAGCTTCTTTACGTTCGGTAATAGTAACTTTTTCGCCGTTGATAATAACCTGACGGTCACCCGGAGTGATACGGCTCCAGGGCACGCCCCAAGCAGCCAGTTCACGGACAGCTTTCGGAGCAGTATTAACGAACATACGAACGACTTCCTGGTCTGCACCCCAGTCGGAACCGCGAACGGTGTCGCCGAAGTGGACATCCTCATTGTCGCCGACGCCCTTAATCACATTAGCCAGAGAGGCCTGCATACCGCCCTGAGCGGCTTTGGAGTGGGAACGTTTAGGGGGAACTAGAGAGAGGATGATGGAATCATGTCCGCGGCGTTTGGCACCGACGGCCATACGCAGACCGGCAAGACCTGCGCCGATGACCAGTACATCCGTATAAATAACTTTCATTTAGTAGATCTCCTTGATCCAAGTTAACCGAAAAGACGGGTGGCACCTTTCGGCAGCATGGGGTAAAAAACCAACAAATTCAGGTGCGAATAATTTCTCTGTCAAATCCGCTACATATATTAGGGTTGACCATGAAAAACAATTGCACCTAAAACTGTTGAGCTGAAATTTAGAACAACTTCGGACAAAAGACAATGGATTTAAAGAGTCCAAAAACAAAACTAAGTAGTTTCACTTAATGAAAAATTGAAAAAAAGGATGAATTTTGTCTTTTTCTTTACCCTCTTCCCTATAGTAATTTGGTCTTAATTTGTTGGTTTGACGAGATAAAATACCCTTTCAGCAATTTACGGTTTTTTTCAATTTGTCTGATTTACTCGGATTATCTAAAGTTGTATAGGTGTTTTCACTAATATGACAATAGTTTTGCGCTGTCTCTTTCTTACAACAACCTTAAGAAATTTTCGGAATTTATGACGACTCTAGGCTGAATGATTCTGAAATTGTAAAAACGTTAACACACTAATTTAATTCACCCTCCCCTATTTTTCGCCCCATTTTGGTTTTCATTTTTACAAATTTTTAATTGCTCTGCGAACTAATTTTTCCATCAAAATGGGCATTTCTAAGGGAAACCTCCTAATTTGCTTCGCCAATCACTTAAGGGTTTTTCCATAATTTAGCTCAAAGTGAGTTTAGCTGGGGGTTTACGCTATTGTCCCTTTCTTTGCTTTGTTTCAATATAGCGACCAAGACGAAAGTTCAATGAAATTTAATTAAGGGAAATGAAGAATGTCTAAATACACAAACGGCGCTTTACAGGTTTTAGAAACGGCCGATAAAGACATTAATCAGACTTTTACGTGTACCGAAGAGACGAGTGAATGTGTTTTTTGCTCCACCCGCAGAGAAAGCGGCTGGGTCACGGTTGAAAAGAGCGGAATCATTTCCAAGATTGGTGAGGGCATCGCTGCTACGCTGGGTATTGCAGCCGGTTATCTTCTTCGGGACTTGATCGTAGACCAAGCAGTTTTTCAGGTTAAAGAAGCACAATTAAATCGCATCGGTAAAACAGAAGTCAGAATGAAGGATGCGGCCGGCTCTATTTTCTGGGCCAGACTGACATCTAAAGGCGAAAATCGTCTTCTCATTGAAGACATCGATATCGAAAAGAATTTTGAATTAGACGGTGAAGACCTTATCGAAGAACAGGAAAGAGAATTCAGTCGCTTCAGTATGACACCCTCCTTTCAATAGTCATTAACAACAAAAAAGCGGCCGCAAGGCCGTTTTTTGTTGTGTGCGCCCAGCATGGCGCACTTCTATAGGGTGAGAATCCCGAACCCGCCCGATGAGGGGAAGGGTTAGCGACTCGGCAAGGGCGTAGTGGCAACACT
>NZ_DBMALT010000084.1:0-4084 GCF_057870745.1 Parasutterella sp.
GCAAGTAGGCGACCCGCATAGGTTAATTGGAACCGCTGGGTGCGAGACCCGCATGCCCAGTGGTGTGAGAGGGGTAGGTGAAAGCTTCCCCTACTCGATTATGTGCTTCAAATGAAACCTTGAAATTGAAGGGATTCTTTCTTCAGGGTTTCTAAAACGGCAGCAAAACCATTCTCACCCGAGCAAACCGTTTATCTAATTTACGGGATCAAAGATAAGCGTTAATCCGGTTCACAAAAGCAGTGATTAGCTGTTTTGTTCATCAACGCTCTGTTTGAATAAAGTACCCGGAACGAATTTTGGGACGCTGCGGGGCTTCAGCTCAAGCTTCTCTCCCGTATGGGGATTACAGATCACACGAGCTTTCCTCTTTACCTGGCGGAAGGTTCCGAAACCGACTAAGACGACCGGCTCTCCGTTTTTGACAGATGTCATAATAGAGCGAATCATTGTATTCAGCGTGCGGGTAGCCATGTCCTTAGTTATTTCATTTTCTTCCGCAATAATTTCGATCAATTGCTGTTTATTCATATTGTTCTTCCGAAGATGTGGTTATCGGGTGAGGATCAGAGTATTCAATTGAGGATGCGATTCCTCAAGAAACAATGAGGCTCATGGAGATATTAGCAAGATTGAGGAAATAATACTACTGAATTTTAGGTATATGGCATGAATTTCATTTTTTAGTCATAAGTTTCTTTATTGTGATTCTTAATTTTCACTTAATGAAATTTTTTATTAGTACTTATGCCTATATTTGATGAAACCTCTCTTCGAGCGCATGGAAATAACAAAAACAAATTTTCACCGCACGAAGTTTCTTCTCTGAAAATTAATGAGCCTCTTGGGAATTTCGCTCATTTAACGTGTTATTCTAAAAACAACCTATTGTTAGTTGCAATGGGGGATTAGATTTCTGGAATTTCGGTCTAAAGAAAAGCCCAAACGAGGTGTTCGGGCTTCTACTTCCTTTTCTAAAGTTCTTGCAGAGAGGTTTTAGAAAAGTTCGGATAAATTAGATAGCGCCGGTACCGAATTTTTCAGCGTGAATCTTTTCTGTCGGAACACCGTTTTTAACGAGTTCAGCAGCAGCAAGCTTCATGAAGGGAACAGGACCGCAAACACAGAAATCCGTGTCTTTGCCTGCCAGATGCTTGAAGAATTCTTCAGAAGGACGACCGTGGACAGAAGTTTCAAAAACTTCAAAGGTCACAGTACCTTCCTTAACGAGTAGATCGATCTCATCGGAGAAAGGAACGGCTTCTTTGGACTTGCAGACGTGAACGAAAGAAATCTTGCGAGTCGGGTCTTTCTTCACCGCTTCTTTCAGCATGGCGAACAACGGAGTGATGCCGATGCCGGCGGAAAGGAGGCAGAGGCTGCCGTCGCTTTCGGGAAGATTAAATTCACCGACCGGGAAAGAAACCTCAACGAGATCGCCTTCCTGGATGTCGTTGTGAAGGGTATTGGAAACCATACCGGCAGGAGATTTTTCTTCGGCTTCAACTTTCTTAACGGCGATTGTGAAGGATGCTGCGTCAGCTTTCACGACTGTGTACTGACGAGGCTGAATCAGTTCCTGTCCTTTTACGAAGACACGAACGGAGATGTACTGACCGGCCTTAACTTCAGGCATCTTGCCGTGGTCAACCGGAACCAGCTTGAAGGAAGTGACATTGTTTGTCTGTTTGGACTTCTCAACAACCTTGAAGAAACGCCAGCCTGTCCAGCCGCCTTCAACAACAGCGTTTTTGTCATAAATGTTTTTCTCTGCACCGATAAGGATGTCAGCGAGCTGTGTGTAAGCAGCAGTCCAAGCATCAATTAATTCTGGTGTGGCGGCTTCGCCGAGTACTTCTTTAATAGAGGCGACGAGGTGCTTACCGACGATTGGATAATGTTCGGCGCGAATGCCGACGGAAACGTGCTTGTTGGCAATGTGAGCAACAGCGCCTAAAAGCGGCTTAAGATTTTCGATGTTTTCTGCATAAGTCAGAACAGCGCCGGCCAAAGCCTGCTGCTGAAAACCGGCGCGCTGATGGCCCATATTGAAGACCTGCATCAGTTCCGGATTGTGAGAAAGCATTCTTTTGTAGAAATGAGAGGTGAGGGCTACACCGTGTTCGCGAAGGACAGGAACAGTAGTCGTAACGAGTTCGATTTGTTCTTTTGAAAGCATTGAATTCACCTATGTGTAACCAAAAATTCTGTGGTGATTCTAGTTGTAAACCCTCGTTCCTTTTGAAAGGAAATGTTCTCATCTGTAAGCAATCTTCTCCGACTTGAATTGTTTTTCGGGGCGTAGTCAGGTGGCCTGAAACAATAGTTCAGGGCGAACGTACATAATTTTTAACAAAACATCCTTAACTCATTAAAAAGTCGACAAAAACTATTGACTTTTTTTGAAATATGACATATAATATGTATGTCTATAATTTAATAGGTGGCATGATGGCTGTCAGCAAGGAAATCCTCGACCTTATCCCGCAAGGCTGCAAGGTCAACTGGAACGAGAAACAACAACGCTTCTATGTGTACAAGTCCACTTATTACTACAGTAAGGAACACAAAAGATCTCGTGAACAGCGTACCCAGGTCGGTACGATCGTTAACGGCGTATTTACTTATGCCAAAAGCTACCTGCTTAAACAGCAAATCAAGGATTTGAAGCAGGAGGTTAAGTCTTCGACTGCTGATGTCGTTAACAAAACTTCTGAAATTCTGTCCAATGAGGTCATTGATCCCCGTCAGGCTGCGAAGGTTCAATATCCTTTGGCGTACGTGTATTTGGTTGCTCTGCTCAGCTCGTTGTCCGGGCAGACAAGCTGTGTTCAAATCGCTGATTATTGGAGCAACCATCGGGCAGCTCTGGAAACAGTATTTGAAGACTTTCCTAAGCAGGACATTTCTCACGATACCGTTCGGCGTCTTCTTATGCTGATAGATCCTGAACAATTCCAGGGCTTTTACGGCAGACTTGTAGAACCGCTGCTTCACAAATTTACTTCTCGAATTGTTGCAGTGGACGGTCAAGCGGTCAAAGCCTCCAGAAGAAGTGGAGAAAGAGCCGGTAAATACATTCTTACCTTCTATGACACTGAAAATGGAATTGCTTTAGGACAAAAGCTCATCGGGAGCAAGGAAAATGAGATCACGCACGCCGCCTCAATGGTTGAGGGGCTCGATTTGGCAGGATGCATTGTTACGACCGATGCGCTCAATACGCAGGAAAAGTTCGCTTCAGCTTTAATCCAAAGAAAGGCAGACTACTGCCTTGCAGTGAAACAGAACCACAAATCGTTGTTTTATGACATACAGTTAAGTTTTGTGGATCGCACCGAAACCCGCACGCTGGAGATCGAAAAAGTTGAACTCGGACATGGAAGAATTGAGACAAGAAAGATTTCTGTGCTTCCGGGAAGTTGTCTGTCTGCAGCCTTATTGAAGAAATGGATAGGGCTGGATGAAGGCACGATCATTAAAGCTACGACAGAGAGCATTAACAAGACAACCGGCGAGATCAGTTCTCTTGATCGCTACTATATTAGCTCTCTGAACTTCTTGAATGCCCATATCGCAGAACAATGTGCCAGAGCCGTTAGACGTCACTGGGGAATTGAAAATGACCTCCACTATGTTCTGGATGTTAACTTCTACCAAGATAGGACACAGTGCAAAAACGCTAACTATCTGCAAAACAGAGTCCTCTTGAATAAATGGGCGCTTGGGATGATCAGAAAACTTCAAAAAGAAGAGGAAACCGAAACCGGCAAAGAGGCTAAAAGCGTGAAGCGAATCATGGCTAAGCTGCAGTCTCCGACGGCTGCTCTGGAGGCGTTGGCCACGCTAATTAACAAATAAATTCATGCGTAGCCCCTGACAATAGTTTGTGAGTGTTTTGCTCCTAACGAAAAACCAGTTAGATTGCTTGATAATGAGGGCTGGTAAAAAGAGTTCTAGAACACGACTGAACTTGTTATCAAAATCACTACTGTCCAAAATAAATTTGAACGATTGACATAGCCCCAATGCAAACATGCTGGCGATCCGATAAAGTTGATTTTTGCGAAATAAACAAACGGAA
>NZ_DBMALT010000085.1:0-3370 GCF_057870745.1 Parasutterella sp.
TGTCGCAGGATACGGTCTTGGAACAACATTCCCTGTTCCGCGGAACAGGTTACGATTTTTTAAATTTGGTCTCCCGGGCCAGCCCCTTATTTCGAGAGACCGTCTAGCTTTACAATTCAGCCGCTTCTTTAGCCTGTTTCCGTGCTAGCGCTCGCCGCGATTCCCCTTTTAACTCTATTAAATAATAGAAATTAATTATTCTGTCGGCGACTCCATCAGCGATGTATTTTCCACCCAGCCACTCATACCAGTCAGCGCATGGTCTTTGACTGACTATGATCGTGGACAAATTATCAGCACGACTTTTAATAATTTCATAGACGAGGCTTTGTTCCTGAGCAGTTAGGGTCCCCAGACCGAAGTCATCGATGGTGAGCAAATCCGCTTCATTGATCTTCTTTAGCGTCTCAGATTTTTTCTCCGCCTTCGATAGTCTTTCTACCAACTCACTCAGACTCCAGTACTTCACATTAAAACCCCTTTCGATTGCCTCGGAACTAATAACCATCGCAAGGAAGCTTTTTCCGCAACCTGTGGCACCCGTGATCGCAATTGATTTACCGTTGCGGCGGCTGTCTCGTCTTTGGTGAGGTACTCTCTTAGCGATCCATCGGCATTCAATGATTTCCTCAAGGGTTTGACGGGAGATTCCTCGTCCGGGCGCAAAGTCGAATTGCCTTAAGCTATAAGCTCCTCTAGTAAGGCCGGCGATCTTAAATCTTTTTTCCGCACCGCGTTCCTTTCGAACCACACGTTCTGCCTCCAAGCAGACAAGAAGGCGTCTTAAGAACGGTTGAGACGACCAAGACGGATCAATGAGCTGCTCGTGGAGCTGCTGGGCAAAGGCATTCAGTCTGTACTCTCTAAGGAGATCCATGATCGTTTCTTCTATCTTGCTTGTTACCGTCATTCGGAGCAGACTATCTCCATTAGCCGCTTCTCTGTTCATCTGCTCCTGAGAGGGCGCAACTCCGCTAGAGCATGAACCGGACAAGGCGGCATTTTCTTTTAGTTTTTCCATAACGTTAGCTCTCCACTTTTCTTTCCCTCAAGATTGATTCATAGTGTTCGGCACCCCTGAGATTTCGGTCAGCTCTTTGTTCGCGTTGAAGCACTTGGCCGGCTCTCCGGCGGATACTGACGATTTCTTTCTTGCCGGCGTTTGTGAGTTTGTCTTTTAGTTCTTCTAAATCCCAACCCGCTCCCAGATCGCGAGATTCTTCCAGGATTTTTTCGAACGGTTCTGCTCCTAATTCAGAGAAGCGTTTATTGATAAATCTGGCATATCGGGCACCGGCTAATTCATCTGCCATTCCCGCCAGCTGCATATACAGTGCCTGAGAGTTTGAACCGGCTTTACGTATATTTCCTATTAATTCTGCCGCTTTCAATTGCATAAATCTTGAGCCGGAACTTTGCTTCTCAAGATCCTCGATGGTCAGGTTGGTGCCGTCCTTGAGAGGAAGTTCTCCGATGAGGCTCCATTTCTTGTCCGTGAAGATACGGATAGTTTGGTCGCTCTCGCAGGCCACCACATTAACGTACTCTCCAACGTATCGATAATTCACCCGGTAGCGGCGTTGGTTGTACCTTACGGTTCCTCCTTTTTGAACTTTTAATCGCTTAACTTCAATGTCCTCGCCCCAGGGGATTGCCGGGATCTGTTTTAAAAACTCTCTTTCTTTGCTTTCAAATAAGGTGCGTCGTGTCAGACTCGGATCGATCTCTAGGGGACGATCGTTAAATACTCTGACCTTTTCGGCCAAGCGCTCATTTGCCTCCTTAATTGATGCGGCCGGTCTTTCATCAATGAGCTGCGAGAGAATTTTTTCCTGAACAAGCCCGACGGCTCGTTCCACATGAGGTTTTGACAAAGGAACATGGGGCTCTCCGGCATAAGGGATCGTTCCGTAATAGCGGCATACGTGTTCAAATTCCTTTGCGTATTTTGGCCAGACTTTACTTGCCTGGCAGACACAGGTAGTGCTGTTGTCCAGAATTAGATATTTCGTTGCTCCCTGGAGAGACGTCATCATTTCCCTGATTGAATGAAGCCAGCTTTTTCTGGTTTGATCAGGAGTTGCGTACGCGAAGGTATAGCCCGAGTAAGGAAGCACGGCCACAAAGATTTGAAGTTCGACGTGCTCGCTGCCGATGAGCGCAGGCAGTCCGTCTCCACTGTAATCAACCATAACCGCCTGTCCCGGCAGCCACTGGCGGCGTCCGCATTCTTGGAATTTTGCCTCTTCGTCGAGTTTTTCCTTGAACTCTCCATAACGCTTGCAGTAAGTCTTGTACCCCATTACTTCAAGACTGCTTTGTTCGTGAGATTTCTTGTATTGATACCAACAATCCTTTAATGACATCCTCAGCTTCACACGATTGACCTTGCGGAAGACCTCTGCAAAGTCTTCCTCGACAAAGACATCAGGTTTCCGGTGAGGTTGATCGAACAGTGCTTGCAGCTGAGACTCTGTAAATTCAATGGCTTCTTCAAGAGGGATATTGTGGTTTTGAAGATAGTCTTTGGTCCTTTGAACTGTTGCAAGACCGCATTTTGAGAGGGTAGCGATCTCTCGGATTTTGAGCTTTTTATAAAGCCCCTGAACGATAGCCTTTCTATCCATACATCCTCCAACTATTTGATTAACAATAAATATTGAACGATGCTGCTTTAATATCTTAGATGGAGAAGCGGGGGATAAACAATCGGAACAAGCGATATTGAGAGTTTCGATTACTGTTCTGCGGAAACTGGCTAACCGTACCTCGGAACGGGGTTATACAAAATAAAATTAATAATTTAACCTAAAAATACTCCTCGGAATGAGGGCGGCTCGTCTTTAGTCCAATATTGGCTTTCTTTGATTTTGTTCCGCGGTTCCCCAAAAGTCTCTTACGGAACAAAAGCCTGTCAAAAGAATTTCCAAGACTGTCTGAGTTTCACTTTCTAACAGAGGGGATGATCGAAAATAAAAAGGTAAAACGCTAAAAATAACGAGATAAAGTTAAAAATAACAAATACGAAATTATTATTTAAATTCAATGGGAAGCAAAAACCAAAGACCAAAATCAGAAGACTGGTCTCTTTTGTTACAGCAACGAATTTCAAAACTTTAAAAAAGGGGAAGAAGTGGGTCGTTTTTCGTATTCGATGTTTCGAGGTTCGGGGACCGTCTTTCCGAGGAACAGAGTTTTCTTCAATGAATGAGATTTAATAAAGAAACTGTTGTCATGAAGCCTTGATTTTTAAATCTTATTTCCTGGAACGTAGAACTAATTTTTAAGACTGGTCTGCACCGATATTCGGAACATATCAAAGTTGTTCCGCGAAACGGAAATTCTTGTTCCTTGAGATGCGCCGGGTACA
>NZ_DBMALT010000086.1:0-3329 GCF_057870745.1 Parasutterella sp.
ATTAGCAGGGGCTTGTTTATGACTTTTAACTTTCTGGGGCCTGGATTAACTGTAAATGTTGAGGCCAAAGTCAAAGAGCAAATTATTTTGGACAGCAGTGTATCAAAATGCAAAGTTAGAAATTCTCGCTAAATCTCTATTTCACGCTCCATTTAGCTCTATTTATGTGCAGGGGGAAAATCGGGATGACTGGAACGCAAAGTTCCTTAGAGATATTGGTGCGAGTGGACGGCACACTAATTTTGTTTTAATTCAATAAACAATAAAAATTAAAACTCTTTTTTAGCTCCATTTTTTGCTTTTTCAGCTGAAAAATATTTTCTTTCGGCAACTTCCCCCCGTTTCCCAATATTGAATGAAGAGATCGGACGATGGTATCCCATCACGCGCGTCCAAACTTCGCAGCGAGTACGTTCAGAATCATTCAATTGGATGTCCATCTTTATCTCCTTAGTTGGATTGCGCACCATTCAATGAGCTTTCTATCGCTGACTGCGCGCTCTGCACATCGGCTAAGAGCTGCTGAAGAGAGCTCCAGTGCTGATTTAAATCTACTACAGTTTCCAAGTTCGGACTGTAGTTTTCGCTGTATCTGGGCGTCTCGCTCGCGCACCCGGAGAGCAGTGTCATTAAGAGTAGTAATAGTAGTTTGTAATTTTGCGAGTTCACGATCCTTTTCCTGTAGACGTGAAATTTGGCTTTGCAGCATTAACTCACGCTCCTGGGTCCACTGCAGCTCCATTTTTTGTTGGCCAAAATGGTATCCGGCAACAGAAGCTGCAGCCAGACCGGCGATGATCAGCAAGGTTTTAACCATTCCATCTTCGCTCCGGCCCTAAATCCACATGAACAAAAGAGGAGTAGAAACCTACTCCTCCTTTACAGCGTCTGTTCGCAATAATTTTTAAACGGCCTAATGCTCGCTTCCATTTTTCCGGATCTCGATAGCGGGTTGGCCGGATGTCTGCCGCTTGCCCTTTAACATGAAAAGAATTCGGCGTGCCTCCGATTTTCCGATTATGTTCCGGACTTCGGTAGCCGGAATTGATATAAATCGGCTCTCCAAAATCAGAGCGGATTTCCTCTAGCAAAAAATAAAGGCCCGGATCAACGACCTCGGGCCAAGGACTGGGTTGTCCGTCCTTCGATTCAAACTCGGACGGTTGAAAATGCTCGCTCATATTAAGTCCCTTCAATGTTCTTCTGGATTCTTACTTCTATTACACGAAGTAACCGCGTTCCCATCCATCCGGCGATACCGCAAAAGGCTCCGCAGACATCCGGGTCAAAACCAGCCAGATTCCTCAGCGTTGTGTAAGTTATCAGTCCGCACACTGCCGAAATCACCGTGTGCAAAATAAATTCGGTCCATTTAAACTGCTTTCCTTCCTCTACTTTTAATAGGTATGAAAGGCTCCCACAAACCGCAGCGAAGATACAACTGACTGCCAAGTTCGCCCATATTTCTCTTAAGTGTTCAATCATTCTTAATCCTTATGAAATTACCCAAGTTTCCTAATACCGACTTTCCTGTATTTCTTTACCTTTTACTGTTCTCCATGGTTTGTTACGGGTACGCCTACTTTTTTCGCGGTTATGCTCTAACTTTGTCTGATATCAGCAAGACATTTTTAGCAATCAGTTCTTTCGTCATTGCTAGACGGTGGTTCTATTCAGCCTACTACGCCTCTCAAGTCGAACGACTCGAAGGAGAAGCCCCAGCAGAAGAGCTTTGCAAACTTAAAAAGAAGGCATCAGAGAGCAACATATTGGCAGCCGTGTACTCCAGTGCCGTTGCTTTCGGAAGTTTCTTATTCTTCATGTGTGAACTCATAGAACCAATAAATTATTAATCAATAATTCTCTCGTTAGCGGTTAACCTCCATACCCAAAAATTAGATTTAAAACGGATGCGATGTTTTCATGGAAATAAGAAACGATTTCAAACAGTTTGTAGACCATCGCTAGTACAAGCCAACATACGCCGACCACAGGCAAACCCACGCCCAGCCATAATGCGAAGCTTCTAAATGTCATCTTTCCCCTCAGCATGTAGAGTAAAATAATCCTCATAAAATATCCTTTTCGCATATTTTGTATTCCGCTCTGTGCTACCAACGCAGGGCGGTTTTCCTTTCTTTTTCAGACGTTAAATGCACGACAAGAACCTCTTTCGTGCTGTTTTCCGAATTCCATCTTCCTCTTGGCTTTTTGAGCCTGTTGGTAAGCTGTTCCTATTTTCAAGTCTGGAAACTCTTTCAAGTATCAGTTCCCTTTTTTGTTCAATGCGCACTTTTTATGAAAAAGCCCCTCGAGTGAGGGGCTGAGCGGTTAGATGGAAGCAGTTAGCGGATAAAGCCGTAGTTCGACATCCTTAACATGGTTTCCGCCAAGGCTGACATAACTACCCTTTGTAACGGGCATACTAAACTTGCCGCCGCCATTAGCCCACGGAACTAGCGACTGAGCCCCGGGACCAGCCGCATAGCTGGATTCATTCGTTCCGGCAAATGAGACAACAAGAACGCCGTCGTTAGGCATTACGCCCTGATAGATAGAGCCCCAATCGTCATTAACGTCGGTTCCTGTCATCACTATTGGAGAAGCTCCCCAGGCAGGTTGGGCAAAATGCGCGGCTTCGGTTTTTGTTGTTCGGGTATTTAGTAATAACTGGAGGAGCGACTTCAGCATGACGCACCTCCAAACATCTGATCAATTGTTCCCCTCGACTTTGTATATTCGAAGATAGGCAGTAGAGAACTGATTTGATTGCCCAATTGCGTAGGTAAGTTCTTGACCTTTTTTAGCGTAAGCCCAGATCGAGAGGTTTCCATTCGCAGATTGTCCGAGATTGATAAGGTTGAACCCTCCAATATCGGCAAACCAAACTCCATAACCTCTGAGGTTAACAACCCCCGTGTACGGCATGGTGAATGGGTGACTTTCTCCATCTGCAATAACAGGTAGTTCAGAAGAGCTTTGAATAGAAATTGTTGACTGATCAGCCACCCACTCCCGCTTGTTCTGTAAGAATTTCTCCGCAAAGAGCTGGATAAGCTGTTTAAGCATAGGCCACCTCCTTGCAGAATAAATTTCTTAAGAGTTGACACCCCCCCCGACCAAAGCATAGAACGTCGCAGAAGTATCTGCGGCAGTCTCAAAAATTATTTTTTTACCCTTAGCAATAGGAACAAAGAGTTTGGCTGCTCGTCCCTCACGAGGGTAGCTACTAGTATAAAATTCTAAAATTACGTTATCTAATTAGAATAAGAAGTATAATACGGCCATGAATGGAGGAATTTCATGGCCGGTCGTACCCGCAAATTTAA
>NZ_DBMALT010000087.1:0-2740 GCF_057870745.1 Parasutterella sp.
GTAGAACTAATTTTTAAGACTGGTCTGCACCGATATTCGGAACATATCAAAGTTGTTCCGCGAAACGGAAATTCTTGTTCCTTGAGATGCGCCGGGTACAGAAAAACTATATGTCTTGCACCTGGGCAATCAAGCTATTTCTAAATTAAGAAAAGTTTCGGCCCTATATGCAACACAACTTTTTTCCTTATCGGCAGATCGTTATTCTCTTTGTTTCGAGCGGGGTTTCGTGTTTAACAAAAGGCGGACAAGTTCTTCAACTTTTGCTGATTTCTCAACCACCTAACTAAAGGAATTTAAATGAAATTATCCGCACGTAACGTTCTCGAAGGCAAAGTTCTCTCTATCAAAAAAGGCCCGGTTTCTACCGAAGTTGATATCGAGACTAAAGGCGGCGAACGCGTTGTTGCTTCTATCACTACAGCTTCTGCTGACTCCCGTTTTTGATACCTAAACAAGCATAAATTCTTTGCGAGCCCCCGTGGGCTCTCTTTTTTCGCTAAAAATATTTTATAATCTTAAGTATTATTTGTAGTATAATAAGTCTGAGATTAGCCTAGGAGGCGCTATGCACTACAGACTTGGGTTTAGTTCAAAGCTGGAAAATCCCAGCGTCTACATTGAGTGTTCTGTTCGGAAGCCCGGGATCCGTCACCCTGTTCGTGAGATCGTTAAACGATTTGGCAAAAAGAAGGACTTATTGGCTCAGGACCCTCTCGCATTGGAGAAGATCCGGCAGGAAGTCGATGAAATGAACCGAAACTGCAAGGGCAGACAATTGGTTTCCTCCCCTTCGTCTTTAAAAACTCTTAGTGCCGATTTATCAGAACTTCTGGAACAGCAAAGCCTAGATGGACAAGCCGTTTTTGAATCCCGCATCGCCGGATGCCTCATCCTTCAGCGTCTGTACGAGCAGCTCAGGTTTGATGCAAAGTTTGACTACATCAAGAAATGCTCCGAATTTCAGTACGATTTGGCAAAGATTACAAAGGACTTAGTTCTGCTCAGAATTCTCAATCCCGCCTCCAAACGCCGTTCCTGTCTTGTGGGACCCCGTCACTATCTCGGAATCGACTTAGACAATCTTGATCATGTCTATAAATCACTGGACGTTTTGAGCGAGCACAAGACGGACATTATTCGTTATTGGAACAGGCAAATCGGCAAAGAAATCCCTGAGCGTAATACCTCTGTGTGTCTCTATGACATCACAACTTATGCCTTTGAGAGCACGGACGCAGACAGTCTCAGAGACTTCGGATTCTCAAAGGACAAAAAATTTAATGAAGTCCAGGTCGTGATGGCCTTGGCAACAGACAAAGACGGATTTCCTTTGGACTACGGGTTGTATAAAGGCAATCAGGCTGAGGGCGCGACAATGGTGCCCTTCGTTGATGAGTTAAAGAAAAAATTTAACATCAAAAGCTTCACTGTCGTTGCCGACCGGGGCCTCAACAGCAAGAGCAATATCGACTCTTTGGTAAAGCTGGGCGATAACTACGTTTTATCCTCCAAAATCAGAGGGGCAAGCGACGACATCAAGGCTCAGGTGCTTTCTGAGGAAGGAAGAATTCCAATGAAGAAAGTGAACGAGGATGGAGAAATCATAGATTACGGCTGGTACAAAGAAATCCAAACCGACGGTCCGATTAAGTACGACACGCCGCAGTATGTCTTTGAAAAACCTGATGGGCAGAAGGAAAAAGAGCTCGAAGTCAAGCTTAATCACGAAAAAACACCCTCAGGAAAGACCGTAAAAAGCAAACTTAATCGCCGATACATTATTACCTGGACGGCCTCTCGGGCCAGAAAGGACAAGAAAGACAGAGAACGGCTGGTCAAAAAGGCTCGGGAACTTGTCGCTAATCCGGCCGACATTAAAGCCGGTTTTAAGCGAGGTGGCAGAAGCTACGTCCTCGTAGATATAAATGCCGAGACAGCCAGAATTGACGACACCCTAATTGCAGAGCAGTCTAAGTTCGACGGCATCCATGTTGTTGAAACCTCACTGACAGCCCCGGCACTAGAGGTCGTAAAGATCTACAAAAATCTTTGGAAGATTGAAGACAGCTTCAGGCATTTAAAGAGCAGCTTCAGCGCTCGCCCTGTGTATGTTCGACTGGAGGACCACGTCAGAGGACATTTCTTAATTTGCTTTCTGGCGCTATGTCTGCACCGATTCTTGGAATACAAGCTTAAAAAAGAAAATAAAAAGGCGAGTACTGAGCAAATCATCGATGGTTTAAACAACGCGCTTATTGCTCTGATCAACCCAGCAAAAGGGATAGAGTTTTACGGCACCAGCGGATTTAACAGTGTAGTCAGAGACATCATGGAGGTTGCGGGTCAGACACCTCCTTCCATATACGAGGAGGCAGCGTCGCTGAGGAAGAAGATGAGGTTGTACTGTGCCGTTAGAGAGTTGTTCGACTCTACTACGGCAAGTTAAGAAAACGAAAAAACCGAGACGCTAGAACTGGCGGGGGCTCAATGCCCCCGTCTTGCTGTTCTGGTGTTGAAAACGGGAAAAAGGCCCGGTTTCTACCGAAGTTGATATCGAGACTAAAGGCGGCGAACGCGTTGTTGCTTCTATCACTACAGCTTCTGCTGACTCCCTGAAGCTCGAAGTCGGCAAGAAAGTGTCTTGTACTGAAATAAGTTGACTCCTAAAGGAGTCAGGAATGGAAAATAAGGCAAAGATTGATCCTAAAAGATTTGGAATCTTAAAGGCTTATCAAAA
>NZ_DBMALT010000088.1:0-2544 GCF_057870745.1 Parasutterella sp.
CCTTCTAACTGACATGGAATCACCTTTAATGAGAATTTTGTCACTTTCATTTTGCTCCCTCTATCTCGCTGGGAGCAAAGGGGTTCCATGTCATTAAATTGTCTTATCAGAAGCTCTTAAACCTTCCGGACACGGAGCTTAATGCCATTCTTTATCCCAAGAAAACGATTGTTCCCAAGGGAAGGGCAATCGATTGGGCTTCTGTTGATGAACAATTAAAGAACAAGCATGTCAATCTTCTTCTGATTTATGAATATCTTCGAAATGAGGAGCAGCACATTGAATTGTCCTACTCGCATTTCTGTCATCTTTATCGAAAATGGAAGGCGGAGAACAAAGCGTCTCAACCCGTTCACATCAACTTGACGACTCCGGGCGAAAAGTTGGAAATAGACTACTCGGGCGACAACGTAGTGTGGATTGACAAGCATGGAAGGAAAATCAAATCTCGCCTGTTTACGGCTTGCTTTCCATACAGCAGCATTTTATTTGCTTACGCAACGGCAGACGAAACCGCACAGTCATGGTGTGAAGGCTTGATCAAAGCGCTGGAATACTTCGGCGGCTCTCCAAAGGTACTCATCGTTGACAACGCACGGGCCTTGGTTCAGACCGCAAGTAAGTACGAAGGAATCATCGCGCCTTTGCTCGACGATATTACCGGGCACTACGGTATGGAATGTTGGTCGTGCGGCCCCGGCAAACCCATTCAAAAGAACAGAGTAGAAGCCTCTGTCAACATGTCGCAGACCTGGGTACAGGGCCAGTTGGAACTTGAATCATGGGGTGACATTTACGCAGACGATTTAGCTGCGTTGAACAGAATCATTTTAAGGAAAGTCGACGCAATTAACCTCAGGCCCTTTGCAGACAAAAGCCTGCAAACGAGCCGAATAAAGAAATTCTTAGACGAAGAATTTAGTTTGCTTGTGCCTCTGCCGACCTATCCATATGAAATCTGCGATTGGAAGATACTCATGGTCGACAAGTCACACTGCGTTCGCATCTCCCAAGACGGAGGTCATCGTTACAGCGTGCCGATCGACTTTATCCATAAGCCCGTCTTTGTGAGGCTTAGCCGCGAAGAGGTTCAAATCTACAGCACCGCAGATAACAAGTTGATCGGTCGACATGCCCGACAGTACTCGCTAAAAGGAGAAAAGACTCATCTGCTTGAAGAGCATATGACTCAAGCAGAGAAGGATCGAAGAAGAAGTCCCGAGTACTTTATTGAGAAACTAACGAAACTCGGTGTGCTCAGAAAGGCGGCAGAAGACTTTGTTTACGGTTCTTGGGGACTCTCGGGAGACTTTGTATCCAGGCAGAGATTGCATGCCATCGTGAGGAATTTATTACCCGCCTATCGACCTTCATTGCTCTCTGAGGCTCTGGCCGACGCAGCAGAGTACAAACAGTTTAAGTACAACTT
Organism: Parasutterella sp.; assembly: GCF_057870745.1. Lineage (NCBI taxonomy): Bacteria > Pseudomonadati > Pseudomonadota > Betaproteobacteria > Burkholderiales > Sutterellaceae > Parasutterella > Parasutterella sp. The sequence goes on from NZ_DBMALT010000088.1 coordinate 1,430, forward strand.
TGTGCAGGAGTTGCTTAAACAGAAAGAAGAGCTGCTGAGCCGGCAGATCCCCCTCACATTTGAATTACCCGACGAATCCTATAAAACCCCGAATCACTCAAACATAAGGAACAACTATGAATAATAATATGGACTTCGATCTTGCTGAGCTCAAGACGATTTGCAAGAAAATACGAGCACCGGGAATTGCAGAAGCTGTTGAAGCGTTAATGTCTGACCCCGCCGCATTTGATTTACCACCTACGGCTTGGGTTATGAGCGCATTGAGGAACGAAATAACCCAGCGCGAAGAAAGAGCCCTGACTCGCAGGCTTAAGGACGCAAGGTTAAAGCATAAAGATGCATCCCCGGCCAACATTGATTACTCGCCGGTAAGAGGGCTAAAGAAATCTGCGATTAGCAACATGATGAGCGGTGAATGGGTTAGAAACCGTCTTAACTGCGTCATCAGCGGGAAATCAGGTGTGGGAAAAACATACCTTGCCTGTGCTCTTGGTTCATCGTGCTGCAGAGTAGGCCTTAAAGTGAAATTCTTAAGAATGCCGCTTCTAATGGATGAATTTAAGGCTGTCGCTTCGCTTACGACCGGAGTTAGTAAGGTCATAAGGCAGTACGACAAGTATGACCTACTGATCCTTGACGACTGGGGGTACGGAAAGTTAGATGCCTCATCCCGAAAGGGGCTGATGGAACTCTTTGAAGCAAGAGAACTATCAAAGAGCGTATTGATCACGTCTATCTTGCCCATTAAAGAATGGGCCGGTTATATAGACGATCCTACCTTCTCTGATGCAATCATGGACAGGTTCCTTGGCAGAGTCATCAGAATCGAGATGCTAGAACCTTCGATAAGAACAGGAGTTAGCTAAGAAGAGATGGGCACCCACTTTACGAAGTCAGGTGCCCACGCTTCATAATTTTAAAATGTGCATGGTCGTGGCCAGCGCCGTATAAGTAAGTCTTAAAAAATTGCCCACGCTCGATAATTATCTGCCCACGGCCATCGTATTTCTCAGGAAGAACTGATTAAATTGGTTGCTCTGCAGCAAGAGCAGCTCCGAGTTGCCGAAGAAAGGGCCGAGAAAGAGCGGATTATCGCGGAAAAAGCCCAGAGG
>NZ_DBMALT010000089.1:0-2495 GCF_057870745.1 Parasutterella sp.
CAATAACTTGAGGAGTTAACACGAAAAGAAAAAAATGAAAATCTACTATAAGCCCCGTCTATCGGGGCTTTGCACGATATAAGGGGCTAAACACAGGTAAAATTGATAAGAAAAGTACAAATATCCCGTATTTTTGAATTATTTGTAAGTTATTTTTTTATACTAAAATTTCGTAGCACTATAAAAGAAAAGGAAAAAATCGTTTAAATGAGGTTTTCCAAAAGGGTCTTTATTGCGAACAAATAACCAATTAACGTGATAAGATTTCCGTTTGCCTGAACAGGACAGGAGGAAGAATGGGATCCGATCCTAAAATTAGAAGAATACTTTGTCAGAGGCTCTTACAGCTCAGACATGAAAACAACCTTACTCAAGCCGAACTTTCCAGCCTGAGCGCGATACCTCAACCGGTTCTTTCTCTTTATGAGAATCAAGGTAGTTCAAGATCTCCTACGCTTTACGCATTAGTGCGTCTTGCCAACTCACTGAACGTTTCCACGGATTATCTTTTGGGACGCACTGATGATAAGAGCGGGGCAAGAAATTTAATCTCAGAAGACTCGGTAATTTCCCAGCTTTCAAGAAGGGACCGTCAGGTCTTGCTTAGAGTTGCTGAAGGCCTTCATGCTGCTTCCGTTCAAAAACAGGAAGCGATGAAGTCAAGCCGTACTCAAAAAATTGTTCCTCCCGCGGACGTAAAAAACGCTCGATAATATCGAGCGTTTTTGAAGAATGACGCGCCTTAGTTTGTGAAATTTCGGCAGCCGGAGACATTAGAAATTTCACAAGGCAGCGTGCCGACTTTTACGTTTTTCGGGGCAGCGGTATGGATGTAATAGGCCATTCTGAGATTGGCTTTTTGATTTTCAGAGCAGTCCTTATTGAATGCGCATGCATATTCCGTACGGGCAAAGTCTTGCTGTTCCTGTACGAAACGTGCCGCGGCCTGATCCCAAGACTCTTTATGCTGGGCCATGTTTATAAGGATCGCTTTTTGAGCTAATTTAATTCGGGTCTGATTCTTAGCTGAAATATCGATGAGCGGCCTGAACACGTGATAAAACTGAGGAGCCGGATGGTTTTTCAAGTACGTTAGTTTTTCCTGTGCTTCTTCTCTCATTTTGGCTAACTCTTCCGCCGGTGTTCTGTCAGTCAAATCTTTAGCGTCGACCCAGCCTCTGGCTGTTCTAAAGATCGTTTTTCCGCCAAACCCTTTATCTTCAGCCCTAAGCGTTAATTTCGCTGGGCGTTTCATCTCATGACATTCCTTGCGTCTGAGTTTGCGGGTCTTTTCCTTTTTGAATGCGTCAATGTTTTGAGATTCGAGCTCGTCCAAGGCGGTAAGGTTATCTTTTTTTCTGCAAGTCAGGACACCTTTTCCGAGGGTAGCCGTTCCGAGGGGTACTGGTCTCTTAAGTTCTGTTCTTAATGCTCTGAGATAGTGATCCTGCATGCTGATTTCCGAGATTTCTATCGATTTTTCTTCGGGACTTTCAGCAAAATCAGATCGAACAGTTTCCGGTGTCAGTTCCCCTTTATTAGCTTGAGCCAGATTGAAATTTCGATTTAAACGAGCATGATCGACTAGCTCATTGATTTCATAGTTGTAGTAATCACCAGGCAGCTGCTTGCTGACCTTGTTCAAGGTTTTGCCAAGAAGATATTTGTCCCCGCCGAGAGCCGCTACTTTAGCTGCATCCGCTTTTGAGAGGCTGCTGACGGCGTCTTTAACGTTTTCCTTAGTGATTTCTACGTTAGGGTCCATTGAACATGCGGAAAGCAGGAGTGCGGCCATCACTGAGAAGGAGAGAAAGAAATTTTTGCGGACAAATATTTTCATAATTGTTATAACCAATCAGGGTTTTCGTCTACCTAAGGATACTTCATACACGAGATTTAGGTGGAAAAGATTGTGCTTATTTTTGAAAAATTTCCATGGCCGGATGGATGCAGTGTGGTTTGAATTTCGTCCGAAAGGCCGTTAATGAGCACAATCAGTGAGAGGCGTTAGGAACTGAGATTTTGCGTTTCTAGATCTTCATTATTTTAAAAATCCTCAATAAAACATAAAGTTAATGTTGAAATTGAGGATTTTTTTTGTGCTAAACTAGATCGTTATATATGGAGATCTATTAATGACAAATCCCAAGTTTCCTCCGATTCTGATCAATAAGGCAGGTTCCGTTTATTACGATTACACGTATAAAAACGTTTGGGATAGAGAACTCAAGCGGAGCAAAAGAGGCGAATCCAAAAAGATTGGGACAATCCTCGGCGGACAAAAGGACGGAAAAATTCGTTTTGATGAGACTTTCATTCAGGATCATCCTGAATTTCGGAACTATCAGGTTGAGAGAAGAGGTAAAGATTATGTCTTTACGCAGATCTCCGAAGAAGGCTTGGTTATTGTTAACCGCCGGGTAGACGAATACTTGAAGTACAAGGGATTTAGGGTCTTAGTCTCAGACTCGGAGAAGGATCCGGTTAAGGCCTGG
>NZ_DBMALT010000090.1:0-2435 GCF_057870745.1 Parasutterella sp.
CCTGTGTTTAGCCCCTTATATCGTGCAAAGCCCCGATAGACGGGGCTTATAGTAGATTTTCATTTTTTTCTTTTCGTGTTAACTCCTCAAGTTATTGTTCACTACACGTCGGTAGTTCTCTAAATACTCAGGAGCAAGCATGTTTTCTTCTGTCACAGAGTGGATTCCAAGGATTCTTTTGATTTCACCCGTTGAGCCGTACAGGGGAAGCTTATTTAACCCAACGGCTTCTAGAATTTGGTCGACAGCAAACGGAGTCTCCTCTCTATGCTTCTCGTAGGTGTGCCAGACATACCCATGATCTTCCAGAGCATTCTGGCTGAGACGGGCTTTTTTCTTTCCGGTGAACTCCGGCCTATGGAACTGCGGATCCAGACCCATATTCAGCCACATTTGAGGCATTCCGTCAGAGGAAGGAGTTGGAAGCACCAGGGCTTGAGCCAGGGCATGGGTTATTTTTTCAGCTGAGCAAGTGTATTTTTTAGCTTCAAGTTTTTCCTGAACCAGCCTCATAAGCATCAGGGACAGAACACACAGGTAGCAGTGAGCAACGATATGCTCTTTAAGACGAACGTGAACCGGACGGATGCTGAAGGAACTTTTCATTACTCGGAAGCAGTCTTCAATTCCTACCAGGCGGTGATATGTCGTCAGGACTTCTTCGTCAGTGAGCGCAGCAGCATCCTTGTCCTTGGGATGAGAGAAGACAAGTGCCGCGTAACCGGCATTTCTGCGCCGTTCCTCGATAATGTCTTGTTTTAGCCCGACGGCCCGATATTGCTCTTTTTCTTCCGGCGTCTGTGCGGCTTCTTTATTGGTTTGAAGTAAAGCTCGCCATCCGCTTTTGTAAGGGTTACCGGCCAGGTAGCCGTCGGAGACCGCCTTGGCAGCCTTTGAGATCTGCATTTCCAGATCCTTTAGTTCCCTTTCCCGACGAGCCGGACTAAATGTATAGACGATTTTGCAATTGATAGAACGCTGCTCTTTCTTTGGATTCCCGCTTTTAGTTGTTCCTTCTATTTCAACGTAAAACTTCTTAACGTGATCACAGACCTTGAAGCGGGCTTTGTCTTTATCAACGCTGCCTTCGGACTTGACTCGGAACATGCCTGAGTCATCGACGATGTAATTCCGATAGCCAGTGAGATCGAGCATCTCTTTCTCGAACTTTTCCTGCTGAGCGTTAATCTTTTGAGCGACGACGAAGCCGAGTTTCTCCTCTTGGATTTTCTCAAGCTTCTGTCCGGAATTAAGTCCTTTATCAGCCACAAAGTAAATGTCTTTGACCGAGTATTTCTTTTTTAAGCTCTCGATCATCTGCTCGACTGTATGTATCTCGGCGATATTGCCGGCATAGACCTTGCAGTCAATCGGGAAGCCCGTTTGGTCAATCGCAAGAGCTACCGTAACGATAGGCTGAGCAAAGCGGCTTTCCTTCGAGCGCCCGCGCATCCTCAGAACATCTTCTTTGTTAAGTTCAAGCTCATCAGTAAGATTTTCCAGAAATTCATTGCTTTCCAAATAAGCTTGTATTTCCTCGTTAGAAAGAGATTGATCACGCAGCCGAAGCGTGGTTTTTCTTGTGTACCGGATTACTTGCCAAGTGATGTCATCATAAGGCGTTTCAAACCAAGTATTCGTACAGTCGAAGAAGGCGACCTTAATCTGCCCCTTAGTTTGCTCCAGGCGGCTCTTGACGGCGTGCTTAATCAAACTCTCCCTGTGATCGTACACAAAGTCCAGAGCTCGGTAAAAATTATCCTGAACCACATTGTTCCAAGGACAATACAGGAAGTTACTTTTGGAGTTGCTTGCGCTGAAGTAGGACTTCGGATCGATAAGTTTTAGGGCACAAAGGTAGAACAGGAGGTCGTTAAGACGCCAGGTCTTGATTTCTGTTGAAGATTTTTGAAGGTACTCAATCTTATATTTCAGCCCCAGATCTTTCTCCCAGAGCGGCTTGAGCGCCAGATGACCGTAGTTAAGAGGAAAGAGCCGATTGAAATTGCTTATCCGGGTAGGTGCCGCATCAGTTTTTGCAACCGTATCGACCGCGGAGCTGATGTCTTTTTCTCGAAGTTTGAGTTCGAAGCTTTTTGCCAATTCCCGCTTTGCCTTTTTATCAAGGTAAGCGTTTCTGACTTCTTCGGGGAGTTTGTCAAAGTTGCCGAGGTTCTTAACAATCCGATTCGTGTGCGTGCCCTTCTTTTTCCCAGGGACGGTCTCGAGGAGGTAGAGGTAACGCTGATTTCGAATTTTCCTGATTGATAGAAACATCGAATGCTCCGAAAAACCTTTTAATATGAATAATTATACTATAAATTAACACGCCAATACGATAAGTTTAAAATTAAAGTAAGGGTAAAGGAAAACCGCTCTGTTCATTTGGGCGGCAATTAAATAAGATTAACCACTAAATCGTTACTAAAGACAGG
>NZ_DBMALT010000091.1:0-2357 GCF_057870745.1 Parasutterella sp.
GAGAAACCGCCGTAAAATCAAGGTGACTTGGCCTACCAGATCGGTACGGGCGGTGGTGTGAGAGGGTGTTCGCTGGAACTCAGCGAAACCCTACTCGATTATTTGCCGGGAACATGAATAAATCGAGAAAGTCCCGGGAGCTGGCGTTCCATTTTGACCAAAAAACGCTCTGTCAGCACCTTTTTGGTTATTTCTCCGACCAATTGAGAGAGAGCATGATTCCTGATCTGTTTACGAACCATCCAGTAAGTTCTGGTCAGCGAACGGCCCGGGATCGGATAAAAATCAACCTCACTGCTACTAAGGCCTGCAGCCCAAAGATTGAATGGGGGAATCAACGACCATCCGTCCAATTGAGATACCAATCCTACGACTAAATAACTTGTGGACACTGAAGTGTGCAATGCCGGCTTCTGCCCAAGAGATCTAAGTAAGCGGTCGGCCTGAATTCTATCGGAACTGTCCTGGTTATATTCAATCAAGGGCCGAGAGATAATCAACGTTTGAAACGCCTCTTCCGAAATGATCGGTTCGTGACCCTTTTTCACAACTAATACAAAATCTTCTTGGAAAAGGACTTCTCGTTCGAGTTCTTCTTCGTCTTTAATCGGGTAAGGTGAAAGAAGAACATCTATTTTTTCAGACATCAATGCCGATACCAGTGGGAGTGTCAGGCCGGAAACGACATCCACGGAAGTGATGATTTTATTGAGCTCTGCAATAAGCTGGGGCCCGAAAGAACCTGCCGCCGACTCCCCGAGCCCTAAGCGAAGGGTCTCATATTTTTTCTTTTCACTTCTGACTGCTTCTAAGATTTCATCATTTTTCTGTAAAAGTTCTCTTGCCAGGGCAAATAAACGCCTTCCGGCTTTAGTCAGCAGAATCGGTCTTGAATCCCGTTCGAATAACGTTACTCCGAGAAAGTTCTCTAATGCTTTGATGTTTTGGCTGATCCCCGAAGGTGTTTGACCTATTTTTACAGCTGCTGCTTTAAGCGTCCGTTCCTCGGCCACGGTAACAAAAATTTTTAGCTGCAATGTATTAATGAGATTGAGGTCGCTCATTTTTCTTCAGATTGGTTATTTCTCGATTAATTTTTTCATAATTTTCAGAAGATGGTAATTCAGGATAATCCGTTAGTTGGCTGAATTTTCTTAAATTTAATTAAAGATCTTATCCTCTTTAATTAATGCTCTTTGGACCTTCGAAACTTTCTCTTTAAGCTAATCCTAGAACTTCAAAATTTTAGGAGAAACGATGCCAAAGATTATTCATAACCTTCCGATTACCGGAATTGCAAGCTTTGCGAAATATCCGATCTGCACGGATTTGGATCAATTAGATGACGCAGACGTTTGCGTCATGGGTATTCCTTACGATATGGGTGCTCCTTACCTGAGCGGTACTAAGTTCGGTCCCCGCAGAATCCGCGAGGTCTCCTGCCATTACGGACGAGGAGATGCCGGTTTCTGGGATCCTGAGAGAATGACTCAGTACTTAGAAGCTCCTGTAAAAGTTGTTGATGCAGGAGACGTCGACATGGATCCAATGGACTTTCATGCGAGCTTCGATAATGTGACGGAAGCTGCAAGAAAGATTATTTCTAAAGGTGCACTCCCCGTTTTTATGGGCGGCGATCACTCCGTAACTATCCCGACTGCCCGTGCATTGGATATGTACAGCGATCTTTGCGTAGTTCAGTTTGATGCCCATTTGGATTTCGGCAAGAGGAGATGGACCAACGGATCTCCGATGAGAATGATTTCTGAGATGCCGCACTTTACTCAAATGTGCCAAATCGGTATGCGCGGATTAGGAAGCAACACTAGAGAAGACTTCCAATCAGCCTATGATTATGGTTCTGTTGTTATCCCTTCCAGAAAAGCCTTGTCTCTTGGAGCCGAAGAAGTCATCAAAATGATTCCTGAGTCCAAGAACTATTTTGTCACGATAGACATCGACGGATATGACATGAGCACGGCCCCCGGTGTCGGCTCTCCTTCCCCAGGCGGTTTGAACTATAACTTCGTCACAGACGTCTTAGAGGGAATTGCTAAGAAAGGAAACGTCGTGGCTTTCGACTTAGTTGAAGTAGCCCCTCAATATGATCCGTCAGGTATCACAGCTCGTCTCGGTGCTATGACCATGTTGGCTTTTATGGGCTTTATCACCAAAGAAAAAGAAAAACGCGGTCAGCTGAAGGCTCAAAGAAGATAATGAGTCTTAATTAAGAACTTGGGAGGTAAATCACCTCCCTTTTCTATGTGCGCTCGGCATGAGCGAACTCTACAGGGTGAAAGTCCCGAAGTGCGGGCGGTGGCGCCAAGCACATAGCCAAAGGCAAGGTCTGAATCGCG
>NZ_DBMALT010000092.1:0-2266 GCF_057870745.1 Parasutterella sp.
ACGATAAGTTTAAAATTAAAGTAAGGGTAAAGGAAAACCGCTCTGTTCATTTGGGCGGCAATTAAATAAGATTAACCACTAAATCGTTACTAAAGACAGGTTAGACTCAGTAGAAATGTGAAAAAAAAACCGCCATTCGAGAAGAAGGCGGTTAAAGATGATCCATTTCTAGCTGAAACAAGAGAAGACTCCGTTTTCGCTATGGCAACATTATGAGTTTTTATGTATATTTCGTAAAGTGCAATTATTGAGCCTCGAGTTGCAAAAATGGAAATGAAATCGAGAGCAGTTAAACTTTTTTGTGCCATTGCCGAAAGTGGTTCTCTGCTCGCAGCTTCAAACAAATTAAACCTCTCTTCTTCGGCCGCCAGCCGAATGCTCTCTCAGTTGGAGGATCGTCTTGGCGTCAAGTTATTTGAGAGAGGGAACAAGCAGTTGGTTTTATCGGAGGAAGGTAATAATTTTTACCGGGTGGCCCATGAAGCGATGAAAGCCTGGAAAGTGCTGGAAGATTATTCTGCTCATCAGAAAGCAAAAAGACGACTGCTGCGAACCGCTGTTATGGCAAGACACTGCAGCGACGTCACTCTTCCCGCCATCACTAAGATCCTCAAACGTCATGAAAAAGTTTTAAAGGTGACGATAGATATCCACGATAGTCGGGATATGTATTACTCAAAATATTCTCATCCCTTCGACATTGGTTTCGGAACGCTTCTATCGGACCATGATGATTTAGAAAAACGAATCATGGCTCGGCTGCCGATGCGCCTCGTCGTTTCCAAACAGAATCCCTTATCTAAGAAGGACAAAGTCGCACCTGCGGATTACAAAGACGAAGATTTCATTCTGCTTTCTCATGACATGCTAGAAAGAAAGCTGACGGACACGTTGACGCCGGATCTTACAGAGGATCAAGTTGTGGGAGAAATTTCCTCGACGCAGGTTGCGCTTCGAATGGTCAAAAGAAACGCCGGCGTTCACATTACGGACCTTTTAGCTGCTATCAGTGTGAGTGATGACTGCAAGGCAATTCCGATTGACGTCCCTTTGACCATACCATTTTCGGTTTTCTGGCCTAAGTCGGAAAAAGAACTGAGCGACGAAGCCAAGGAGTGTATAACCGAAATCGCAGAAAGCATTAAAAAAGTCGGCATTCCGCTGACAAGTTTCGGTAAATCGTTTCTCTCTAAAAGCCCGTCAAATCAAGCAATCAGTTGACCACAATTGCGCTCAATATCGTAAAAATGTATTTCTCCTCCATGTAGAATGGATAGGCTTAATCTAAGTGATGGGAATGAAAAATGAAGAAATTAGCCGTTTTGGGATGCGGAGCGCAGAGCCAGATCTTCTGCCTGAACGCTCCGAAGCATTTAGGCAACGATTATTTCGTTACTTCTGTGTGCGCCAAAAACCACGAACACGCCGTTGAATTAGCCAATCGGGTCGGCGGACGTGCCGCATATACAGTCGATGACATGCTTGAATTGGCACCGGATATCGTTGTTGAATTTGCCGGTATTGAAGCCGTTGAAACGTATGCAGAAGAAATTCTCGAAGCAGGGGCCGATCTGATCATTTCTTCTGTCGGTGCCTTAGATGACGAGAAATTTAGAGATCACTTAGTTCGCGTTGCCCGCCAATACGAAAGAAAGATCTACATCACCAGCGGCGCAATCGGCGGTATGGACCTAATGGAAACTTATGCTGTCGTAGGCAATCCCAAGGTACAGATCGAAAGTATTAAACCGCCCGAAAGCTACATCGGCACACCTTACATGGAAGGCAAGACAGTCTCCGAGACTGAAGAACAGTTGATTTTCGACGGCAACGTTCATGACGCTATCCGCGGCTTCCCGAGAAACGTTAACGTTTCCGTCGCCACCGCATTGGCAACCGAAGCGAAAGATGCAAAAGTCCGCTTGATCAGCAAGCCCGGCATTACAGAAGTCAGCCACAGAATTACATTGTCCAATGACATTATGCACTCCGAGCTTTTCTTTGTTTCTCAGCCTGATCCGGAAAACAAAAAGAACAGCAAATCCGCCGCTTACAGCGTTATAGCTTTATTGAAGAATTTGGCTTCTCCGCTAACATTCTTCTAAGAAGCAATCCGCTTTACGAACCTCGGCCTGAAAACCGAGGTTTTATTTTTGCGGGCTGCGGATAAACAAAAACCTCTTGAACGGTTAGGTCCAAGAGGTTTGTCTTTTATGGAGAGCCCGGAGACTACCTACTTTCGCAAGAAATACAACTCACTATCATC
>NZ_DBMALT010000093.1:0-2240 GCF_057870745.1 Parasutterella sp.
AGGAAGAACTGATTAAATTGGTTGCTCTGCAGCAAGAGCAGCTCCGAGTTGCCGAAGAAAGGGCCGAGAAAGAGCGGATTATCGCGGAAAAAGCCCAGAGGACAGCTGAAATCAAAGAGCAGTCACATTTGAAATTTGCGCACGGCGTAATCTTCATGGCTCAAAATCTCAAGGAGGTGAATGGAAACTACCTTGCACAAGTCGAAGACTTCTTGAGTTATGCCGATGACGATGAATCCAGAAAGGCAATAAGAGTTCTCTACGACATGATTGCTCACAGCTTAAACACGATCGCGGCTGCGTCCGGGCAGATTGCAGGCTTCTTTGCTCACGGCAATGAGGCGATGAAGTCGGGAGAAACATCTGAGCAAGCCTACGAGAATGCAACCCGTTCTCTGGAGGAACTAAAGAAAGTCCGCTCTTTTAGCAACAACATTAAGGGAGTCGCTAGATTTAGTGCCGCCATCTCGAAGGCTGCCGAGGCACTTAGTTCGACGACAAATTTAACAGTCGAATCTCAGCAAAAGATCTCTTCCATTGTGCGTGCCGCTGCGCCGACTGCAGATCAAGTAAAACAAACTCATCGCGGACGCGTCAACAATATTAGTAAGCTTCCTGAGGCGGCACCGGTCACAGCTTCTGAAACATCAGCTATATGCGACAAATGCGGAGAACCCTTGAGCGGCTGGGAGGTTTTAATTGCAGATCTTAAAACCGGAGTGACCCAGCTCGAGGCCGGCTTCCGACAGCAAAATACTTATAAATTAGGCTTCTGTCAGAAATGCGGTCGAGTTGAAGTGTTTATGGAGCCGGAACAAGATCATCCGCTCTTCCCCGACAGGCTTATAAGTACTAAAACGATCCTCTCTTTTAATCAGGCTATGTGCATCGGCATCCCCTTGGAACGCGCATTAAGGCAGTTCGAAAAAGATGCCGAGCTCGGTTCGAACACGGGTTCATACTCTCTATATGACTATCAGCGCTTTTATTTGAAGCCGTTGTTTAAAGCGATCGAAAAAGCGCTGCAGAATCGTGCCGTGCTCGTGTGCGATGAAACACCGTTCGATTGCCTGCAGGATCAGGGACGCGGGAAGATCCCTGCCGCCGGAATCGAGCCAAAAGCAAAAATAAATTACGTTGTTGCAGTGACCACAGCCGACGGAGCACCTCAGCCGGCAACGCTGTACTATTACAGCCCGACTCGAAGCGCCGAGAATATCGGCAAAATCTTATCCGATTACAGCTTCAAAACCTTGGTAACCGACGGCTACAGCGGCTACAAGACAATCATTAAAAACCGGAACTTGGATAAGGCAGAAACAGAACAGATCCGCCATCAGTCCTGTCTGGTGCATCTCCGTCGAGAACTTCTTAAAGTTGTTCTGCCCTCGGATCTGTACAAACAGCTTCTGGACAAGTCCGAAGAATACGTAACACAAGAGCTTCAAAAACAGCTTCTGGCAAATACAGACGGGATGAAGCTCCACACAGCGTTAAAAGCAATTAATGCCGTGTTCCGCATTGAGGCTGAGAAAAACGCCGGACTGCTTAATCCGGAACAAGCCAGAAAAGCGCAAGCCGAACTTATCAAGTATCTGGATCAAATGATGTTGGAGGCAAGCAAAGGCCTTGTTACACAAAAAGGCACTACTTGGGTAAAGACAAGGAATGTACCGGCTGCAAAGCCTTGTGTTTACTACCTGAACGCTCGGGAGGACTTTGCAACATTCTTAGGCAGCAGCGAAATCCCGCCCTGCACGAATAAGGTTGAAAGAGCCATCCGAGGAGTTACAATCCTTCGTAAAAACAGTCTGCATAAACACTCGGCAAATTACATGGAAGCCATGTGCATGGCTCTGTCCATCGATGCAACCTTGAGGGAAAACGGAATTGATCCCTTTAAGTGGCTCCAAAAATACAGCCAGGCACTATTTAAACATATGACCGCTAAGGGGCTCTCTCAGGTATGGAAGGAAACCGGTCAGAGGAAAAACAAATTCTCTATCCGTCTCCCGGAAAAGTTGGAAGAGGCAGATAAGAAGATCAATAAATATCTTCCCGAAAAACTTGCTGAAGACTTCGATATGCAACCTTGGTTGGACTCTATCTTCCGGGCGTAGACTCGAAATTAAATAGTCTCATCAAAATGACAAAACTCCGGTGCTCTATACGAGGACCGGAGCGTTCGGGCTGTGTCGTCGGTGCAATAATCTAAAAAATAAGCTATAAGACACGTACGA
>NZ_DBMALT010000094.1:0-2063 GCF_057870745.1 Parasutterella sp.
TTGGGCTTCTAACTGTTAAAATAAATCTATAAAAATATAGTAAAAAGTATAAATTATTTGTAGATTATGAACTCTGACTTTGTTCCGATTGGGCAAGCGTCTAAAATTCTTGGCGTCTCAATCCAGACCCTCCGCAATTGGGAGAAAACAGGCAGACTGCTTCCGGATTTTGTTTCGGCTGGCAGGACTCGTCGTTACAGCAGACGCCGACTCCTTTCTATTGCCGGATTGACTAATTCTGAAACTAAAGAAGATCAGAAGGTAACCATCGCCTATGCCCGGGTGAGTACTAATGAGCAAAAGGAAGACTTAAGCCGACAAATAGAATTATTGGAACTCTTTTGCGCAAAGAACGGTTTTACCTATGAAGTCATTTCCGACTTGGGGTCCGGAATGAATTATCGAAAGAAGGGGTTGAAAAAACTTCTGGACGCTCTTCTTAACGACAAGGTTGAACGCTTGGTCATCACTCACAAAGATAGGCTGCTGAGATTCGGAGCGGAGCTGGTTTTCACTATCTGTGAAACTAAGGGGGTTGAGGTTATCATCCTCAATAAGGGAGATGAAACGGTAGGATTTAAAGAAGAACTTGCCAAAGATGTTCTTGAAATAATCACCGTTTTTTCTGCCAAGTTGTACGGAAGTCGAAGTAAAAAGAACCGAGAGCTTCTAAAAAAATTAACCGAAACCGCGAAGGATCAGCTCTAGGGCTTTAAAAATGACAGTAACTTTGTCCCACAAGATCGAACTAAAGGCGAACAATAAATTCAAAACTTATTGCCGCAAAGCCTTTGGTGTTTCTCGATTTACGTGGAACTGGGTTTTAGAACGAGTAAACGATAAAAGAGAGCGAAAAGAAAAAATCGACGTTCTCGAACTAAAAAAAGAGTTCAATCACATCAAAAGAAGGCAATATCCCTTTGTCATGGAGGTGACAAAGTATGCCTCTCAGCAGCCCTTTATCTTTTTGAAACGAGCCTTGTCTCAGTTTTTTGATGACCTCAAAAGCGACAAATCCTCTTCTAAACGGAAAGGCTTTCCGGTCTTTAAAAAGAAGAGATACAGCTCGGGATCGTTTTATATCGGCGGAGACTTGGTCGTCGTAAAGAACGGCTCTGAAATTAAAGATAAACGCTTCGGAGCTTCTGACAATAAACCCTACTTACACATTCCGAAGTTCGGTTGGGTAATGCTAAGGGAAGAGATTCGTTTTCCCGGAAAGATTAACAGCGTGACGATATCCCAGGACGGCGATAAATTCTTTGCATCATTCAGCATAGAGACATCCGAAATCGTTTATGAGGGGACGCATAAAGAGAACGCACAAGAGGCGTTATGCGGCTGCGACTGGGGAGTTAAAGATCTCCTGACGCTGTCTAACGGAATCAAAATCAAAGGAAGTAAGCATTTAAAGAGAAGACAAAGGCAACTTGCAAGGCAGCAGAGGAAGTTGGCGAAAAAACAGCACCCGAGAACCAAAGGCGACAAAACGCCAACATCCAAGAACTACATCAAACAGTCAAGGAAAGTAGGAAAGCTTTACCGACGGATCAAGGCTCAGAGGCTCGATGAGAATGAAAAGCTATCAACCGTGCTCGTCCGCCATTTCAGAGTTATTTGCTTAGAGACGCTAAATGTTAAGGGAATGATGTCAAATCATCGGTTGGCAAAAGCGGTGTCAGACAACAGCCCCTACGCTCTGAAAGAGATGATCAAAAGAAAATCAGCCCGTCGAGAAAGGACCGTTATTGAAGCGGATCAGTTCTATGCGAGTTCGAAAACCTGTAGAAGATGCGGCGAGGTAAACAAAGATCTTAAGCTCAGCGACAGGATTTTCGTCTGTCCCAAGTGCGGTTTTACCGAGGACAGAGACGTACAGGCTGCAAAGAATTTGACTGAGATATACATCAACAAAGTAGGGTCAGCTAGCCCCGAACTCAAGCCTGTGGATCTGACGGCTCTGTTAGACGATTTAGCAATAAATGGTCTGGCAACCAGCAGGGTTGAAACAGGAATTTAATTAAAGGTCTGTTTTATAGATTTTTGTAGATTTAAAGTAGCGG
>NZ_DBMALT010000095.1:0-1977 GCF_057870745.1 Parasutterella sp.
CCGCTGACGAAAAAAGCCCAAGACATGCTTGAGCTTTTAAATCTACCTAAGCCTCCCATGACATTTAAGTCAATATAGAACTATGTCACGGGAGTTACGGATCAACGGAGCTTTTTGATCCTCCTCAGAACTTCTGACGAGAACAAGAATTCTGTGGTGCCCACTGACTGACTTGAACAGACGACCTACCGCTTACAAGGCGGTTGCTCTACCACTGAGCTAAGCGGGCTAACCGAGAACCTGAATTCTACACATTTTTTTGAATTTGTGTTGAGCACAGACCTCAAGAAGTAAAAAGATGTAAGAAATGGATCGCAAGAGCTCTCCCGCCTCTTGAGCCGCTTTCACTCGGCGACTTCACTGCCGTTATCGAAAGAGAGAATAGTAGGGCAATAGCCAATCACTCTCACCTTTTGCCGCTAAGCGTTGGTTCAAATAACCGGAGCTTCCAATTACTACATTCACCTTCCAAAAGTACGCCAACTCAAGAAAGAGCCAAAAATAAACCTCAGAGATCTTAGAAGCTGTGATACTAATTAGATGCGTAAAAGAAAAGCCCCGAACAACGGAGCTTTTTACGCTCTCCTCAGAATCTCTGACGAGAACAAGAATTTGATGGTGCCACTGACTGACTTGAACAGACGACCTACCGCTTACAAGGCGGTTGCTCTACCACTGAGCTAAGCGGGCTAACCGAGAACCTGAATTCTGCACATTTTTTTTGAGTTTGTGTTGAACTCAGGCCTCAAAAAATAAAGAGAAGTAAGAAGCGAGGATTTTAGTCCTCTACTTTCACAAACCCGCGTTTCGGTTGATCCTCGCTCATCTTCGGCTTTTTCATGGGTTCAACATCAAAACGCATGCCGTACCCTTCTTCACGGATGAAGATCGCCTTAACTCGATCAACAGGAATGGAGATGGATTCAACCTTGCCGGCAAATCGGGCCTTAAAGGTGATCACGTCATTTCCGAGCTGCAGGCTGTCGCACGCAGTCGGGGAAATATTGAGGACGATTTCATTGTTCGTCACATAGTTGGACGGCACAATGACGCGATAATCCTCCGGCTCAGCTAAAACAGAAAGCTGGGGAGTGAAATCGTTGTCCACACTCCATTCGTAAAAAGCGCGAATGAGGTACGGAGTCATTGAAGGTAAATTGGCCATTCTCTATCTTCTACTTGCGCATCACTCTTTCAGACGGAGTCAGAGCTTCAATGAAGGCAGGACGGGAGAAAACTCTTTCTGCATACTTCTGAACAGGCATTCCGGCAGGAGGAAGTTCAATACCGTAGTAGTTCAAACGCCACAGGAGCGGGGCAAGTGCAATATCCAGCATGGAGAACTCATCTCCCATGAGGTATTTCTTCTTTGCAACAGCCGGTGCTAAACCTGTCAGCTGGTCACGGATGGCTTCTCTCGCCTTAACACGAGCTTCGTCGGAGCTGGCTCTGTTTTCCAAGGTGTGAACGTGCTTGAAGATCTCACGTTCGAGATTGAACAACAGAAGACGAGTTCTAGCTCTTTCAACCGGATCAGGCGGCATCAGCTGAGGATGAGGAAAACGCTCATCAATGTATTCGTTGATGATATTTGATTCGTAAAGAACGAGATCTCTTTCAACCAGGATCGGAACTTCGCCATAGGGGTTCATCACGTTGATGTCTTCAGGCTTGTGATAAAGATCAATGTCACGGATTTCAAAATCCATTCCTTTTTCGAAAAGCACAAAACGGCAACGCTGAGAAAAAGGATCAGTGCTGCCTGAGTAAAGAACCATCATAGGCCGTTCTCTCTTAAAAATATAAATAAATCAAAATGTCAAGGCCTTGAGATTTTAAACGATTAGGGCAAAAATCCCAAATTTTTGCCCGTAAGTGCTAAGCAAATACGATTTTGAGAGTTGTAAAACAGTGCGAATTTGAGAGTAAGAAAATCAAAAAAAATAAAAGTAAAAATCTTTTATTTTTTCACTGCAA
>NZ_DBMALT010000096.1:0-1732 GCF_057870745.1 Parasutterella sp.
TGCATCACTGCAGACACCTTGGGGTTCGCTAGTCTTTCCCACTAGCGGGCAGACTCGGGACTTTCACCCTATAGAGAATGCTCATGCCGAGCACACCAAAATTACCGCAACAATGCGGTATGGGATTGTTCAAAAATAGGTATCAATCATTAGATTTATACTTAAAAATCAATAAGTACAGTAAAAATCCCTATAAGAAACTATTGTCTTAACTACCCTCAGTCCCTACAATGCATTTGTACGTTTTTAAAACTTAGACTCCTTTTAAGCCGAATTCGACGTCTTGATCGGAAAGCTACAAGTTTCCAAGACGAATTGAGGAACAACGCCTCCGTAATTAGGATGGAAGAATTTATGTTGGACTATTTAAGAGAAGAATTCGCCGCTTACAGTAACGAACTGATCATTATTGGCGTTTTAATTATCGCCTTTGTCAGTTTCTATTCTCGTTTCTTTCTGAAAAGCAGCAAAAAGAAAAACACAAGTAACCGTTAACACCAAGGCCGCAGAGCGCGGCCTCATTTATATCTATGTTCTGTTTATTTTGGCACGGACGATACTAGAGTCAGCCACAATTCTGAGAAACCCGTCCAGAAAATCTGCACACCTAAACACACCAAAATAAATGAGAAAATACGTCCGATTGCATCCGAACCACTTGGCCCCAATATCTCAGTAATACGATCAGCGTAACGGAAGCATAACCAAACAATCAAAGCATTCGCCAAAGCTGCAGCAAAGGCTCCGATCACATTAGGAATAGTGAAATTCATTGATGTACCGATAGCTGTTGTCACGGCAATGGCGCCCGGTCCTAAAGTTAGTGGCATCGTAAACGGATAAAAAGCGAGCTTCATCCAGTCCTGATCGGTTCTCGGTTTATGAGCTCCGGCAGTTGACTCAACTTCTTCCTCCCCTTCACTAGAAGAAGAAGTATTATTCAAAGCCAACCATCCGGCAGAAAAAAGAATCAGACCGCCAGCGACTCGAAGAACTCCGAGAGAAATCCCAAAAAAACTCAGAACAAAAGAGCCGGCGCATAGGGTCACCAGCGCCATGATCAGAAAGTAAATACATACTTTATTGGATAAGGTCATGCGCTGAGCGCGGGTTGCTCCCGAGGTTATCGTCAGGAAAAACATCGCCGCCCCGATAGGATTAACCACCGTCACTAAAGACGTAAAAACATAAAGAAAGGTACTCAGGAATGAGGAAAGCATTTTGTGCTTATAGTATTTGGATAAGGATGCTGAATTTTATAGCAGAACAGTATTTCCTGAGAAGCCTCTTACCCAGAAATCAGATAGAAGACAAAAACAACCAAAGAAAAAAGGACGGCCAACCCGTCCCTATCTCTCGGTGTTCATAGGACTATCTCGACTTTTTCATGGCCTCTGCCATCAAACGATTACGAACCATTCTGCAAGCGCAGATTTCAATCATTTTTCTCAAAACTTTTTTCATATCTCTCCCTCCTTGATAAGAATAATAACCCATAAATATAGTATTAACCCTAATCTATCTCAAAATGAGACTGATTAGTTTCCTGGGGATTCTAGTTATGACTGGAAATGTGAATAAGTTTTTAAGAGGCCAATTCTCCATTTGTTTTAATTCTCATCAATTTCAACTGTGAACATGTTCACACGGAAGAAATAAGCAGATAAAACAAAACCTCTTGAACGGTTAGGTCCAAGAGGTTTGTCTTTTATGGAGAGCCCGGAGACTACCT
>NZ_DBMALT010000097.1:0-1689 GCF_057870745.1 Parasutterella sp.
TCCTGCCCAGACAGCTTTGCTCGGCGGTCTAATCGCCATGATTCCTTTAAGCATTGCCATGGCCTTATCTAAAGAATCTCCCGGCAAATCCAAGTCGAGCTTTTGCTCGTTTTCTTTGACCGTGTAGAGCATCCTCATTCTTAAAGATTGAGCGATAACAAAGAGCAGGAGCTTACCGACATAGGTCCTTTCAGTGCAGCGCAGCCGATTGTTCCCGTTGAGAACTTTCATCTGTCTAAAAGCCGTTTCGACGATCTGCCTTTGCTTGTAAACCTCCAGGCATTCAAACGGGTCCTTGATGCAATTGGTTCTAATAGCGAAGCACCCGGCTCGAGTTAAGAATTCTTCTAAGCCTTTGATATTTTTGCCCCAGACATCCTTACTATTTTCAACAATGTAATTTCTGACTCTGCTCCAGTCAGCCGGATGCACCTTTTCTCCGCTGTTTTTCTTCTCCAGTACTTCCTCGACTCTTTGATGAAGAGAGATGGCCTGTTGGGCAGCAAGTTCAGGGTATCTATACAAATGCAGCGAAGTGCTAAGGTGCAAAGGACCGGAGGCAGTGTTTTTTTCCCAGAGCTCTTCGCTTGTTCTGGCGGCAACTTTCAGTCGGCCGTTAAGGAATGCCGGATTGCCAAGGCTTGATTTATATCTTTCAAAGAGCTGCTTGACGCTTTCTTCCGTAAGGGGGACGCCGCAGACGTAATTAATTTCAATATCAAGTAACCGCTGGATGTTGTAGATGCTCTGGTAACCTCGATCCGTAACGATAACCGTGTCCTGAAGGTTGTAGCCGTTGTGGTGCAGATCCATCATCAGATGAGGATAGACGGATTTATCTGTGATACTGCCTTCGCTTTCGTAGGCGTAGCAGACATCGCCGTTCAGATAGTCGACGCCTAAAGTGAAGTTAACTTGCCGCAGTTCCGGATTTTGTTTTGCGTATCCGTATGCAGCGTTGCTGATGGTTACCGAGTAGGTGCTGAGCGCCGTGGAGTCCAACGCGAGATAGCGGAATCTGGGGCCCGGTTTTTTGAGTTCTTCAGCCTGAGTCTTTACCTTATTAAAGTGTTCTACGCACCTTTGATTCCGAAGTTTTAGGTAGGACGTAATATCCTGATGGGTTATTTTTGAGAGCATCTCGCTGATGCGTTGGCCTGAGAAGGTTCGGGCTTTAGGCAGCCAGTGCTGAGAGGCCCATTGCTCAAAGCAATCCATAGAGCCGCCGTCGAGGTACTGGTAGACAGCAAGTCTTAACAAGTCTGATCCGACCTCGGCCCCGAAAATCTCTTTTAAATCATCGAGCATTCCGCTTTTCTGTGCAACCAGCCAGCACGCAGCGGAAGCACCGTAACTGACTATGTCATTAAGAGGGCTCGGAACTCTTTTGCCCAGCTCCTCCTGAACTTCTTCCGGTGTTCGTTCAACAAGCTGCTTGTCTTCGTAATAAAGGGCCTTACCTTCATAGTGTGGGTTCTCTGAAAGATATTTCTTACCGAGCCGCACTCTTCCGGTCGTTGTATCCAAGGCTCCGACGTACTTTCTTTGTGCGATGCGTGAGCGCTTCTTCTCCGGATCCCATTCATTTCTGTAAGCCTCGACGTAAGTGTGTCCCTTCCTAACGTAAGTGTGGAGGCAGAAGTGCGGAGTATCGTAAATTCTAGGGCGACCCATTTAAATAGACCTACA
>NZ_DBMALT010000098.1:0-1589 GCF_057870745.1 Parasutterella sp.
TGAACAATAACTTGAGGAGTTAACACGAAAAGAAAAAAATGAAAATCTACTATAAGCCCCGTCTATCGGGGCTTTGCACGATATAAGGGGCTAAACACAGGGCTCTCGATTTCATTTCCATTTTTGCAACTCGAGGCTCAATAATTGCACTTTACGAAATATACATAAAAACTCATAATGTTGCCATAGCGAAAACGGAGTCTTCTCTTGTTTCAGCTAGAAATGGATCATCTTTAACCGCCTTCTTCTCGAATGGCGGTTTTTTTTTTCACATTTCTACTGAGTCTAAGAATTTTGGGCCGGAAGAAAGAAGAAACTAATTTCCTGCTTTTAAATCTCACAAGGAATGATATGAGAATCCAAATTTCAGTTGCTGCAATGCTTCTCTCGCTTAGTGCAGTTTCTCAAGCTGCTATGTTTGAACCGGTGCCAGAGCCAACGATCGCTCCTCAAGATCAGGCGAAAGTTGAGCTAGGAAAAATGCTTTGGTTTGACCCAAGGTTGTCCAAATCTGGTTTTATTTCCTGCAACAGCTGCCATAATTTATCTACTGGAGGTGTTGATAATTTGAAGACCTCTGTCGGACACGGTTGGCAGCAAGGCCCAATTAATTCGCCCACGGTTCTCAATGCGGAGAAACAAATCGCTCAGTTCTGGGACGGAAGAGCCGCAAACTTAGAGGAGCAGGCAGGAGGGCCGATTGCCAATCCTAAAGAGATGGCCTCGACGCATGAATTAGCTGTCCAGGCCATTGACTCCATTCCAGGATACAAGCCTTATTTTAAAAAAGCCTTCGGAACCGACAAGGTTACAATCAAAGAAATAACGGACGCTTTGGCTGCCTTCGAGAAAACATTAACTACACCCAACTCTCCTTTTGACCGTTATCTGAAGGGAGATAAAGCGGCTTTGACTCCACAGCAGATTAAAGGTTTTGAACTTTTTAAAACATCCGGCTGTACGATTTGCCACAATGGACCTTTGCTTGGAGGTTCTTCTTATCAGAAACTTGGTGTAGTTAAACCTTATCAAACAACTAACACTGCTCAAGGTCGAATTGAGATTACGAAGAAAGATCAAGATCGCATGACCTTTAAAGTCCCACAATTGAGAAATATTGAGCTCACTTACCCGTACTTCCATGACGGAGAGGCGAAAACCCTTGAGGATGCAGTTCGCATAATGGGTGAGGTTCAGTTAGGTAAGACTTACACGCCTGAACAGCTAGCTGATATTGTCGCGTGGATGAAGTCATTGACAGGAGATCAGCCGAAGATTGTTCTTCCTATTCTTCCGCCTAATGGTAAAAATACGCCTCAGTTTGATCCCTGGAAGAAAGACTAATTTCCTTTGACTGTGTAGTGCGCAAAAGCCAATTTAAAGTTGGGTTTTGCCTTCTTTAAAGTTAAAGGCTCTGTTCAGAGTAAGTATTGATATTAGTTGTCGCGCCTCCATTTAAGGGGTATTTTTAAGTTAAGGAGGTACCCCATGTTTACCACAGCAGTAGATAAGCTCCTTTCGCAGTTTTTTGCCTTAAGCGCTGAAGAAAGATCTTGCATTCTGGAAGTTCTCGTTGATAGCCAACCCAT
>NZ_DBMALT010000099.1:0-1546 GCF_057870745.1 Parasutterella sp.
ATAGAATCTCCGAATCATTCAAAAGCAGGCATCAAGACCACTTTGTGATGTTTGCTTTCTTAATTCGAGGAGGAGAAGAATGATTCGTAAGGCTGTTTTAGGAACTGTTCTTGCCGCAGTATGCGGTGCCGCTTTTGCCGCTCTGCCGAACGTTGCTGTTTACGCGACTGGCGGTACGATTGCCGGACAATCCGCGGCGTCTGATAAAACCAATTACTCTGCTGCCAAGGTCGGTGTCGACAAATTAGTGCAGGCAGTTCCTGAACTTGCAAACATCGCCAATGTCACTAGCGATCAAGTTGCACAGATTGGCTCTCAGGATATGAGCGATGCTGTTTGGCTGACGCTTGCTAAGAAGATCAATGCTGAGTGCGGCAAGAAAGACGGTTTTGTGATTACACACGGGACCGACACGATGGAAGAAACCGCTTACTTTCTGAACCTCACGGCTAAGTGCAACAAACCGATCGTTCTGGTAGGTGCTATGCGCCCGTCGAATGCACTTTCTGCTGACGGTCCTGCTAACCTCTACAACGCCGTTGCTGTCGCCGGTGATCCTTCCGCTGCCGGCAAAGGTGTTATGGTTGTGATGAATGACCGTGTTCTCGGTGCACGTGACGTCACGAAGACAAACACAACAGGCGTTGAAACTTTCCAGAGCCCGAACGCTGGTCAGCTGGCAACGATCCATAACGGCAAGGTTCTGTGGGATGCAACACCAGTGACCAAACACACGACTCAGACTCAGTTCAAGGTCGACGGTTTAGACAAGCTGCCGAAGGTCGGCGTGGTCTATCAACACGCAGGTGTTGAAGGAATTCAGGCTCAAGCCTTAGTTGATGCCAAATACGACGGTATCGTCACCGCCGGTGTCGGCAACGGCAACCTTCATAAGTCAACATTCCCGATCATCGAGAAGGCAGCTAAAGACGGCATTGCGATCGTTCGCTCCTCTCGTGTGCCGACCGGTTCTACAACCAAAGACGCGGAAGTCGATGACGCTAAGTACGGTTTTGTTTCATCCGGTTCTCTGAATCCTCAGAAAGCTCGCGTTCTTTTGATGCTGGCCCTGACTCAGACTAAGGATCCGAAAGAAATCCAGAAGATCTTCGATCAGTACTAAACCGATAGGTTAAGAAGGCGATAGTCTTTTCAGAGACGGCAAAACCCGGGCAATTGCTCGGGTTTTGTCGTGTGCGCCCAGCATGGCGCACTTCTATAGGGTGAGAATCCCGAACCCGCCCGATGAGGGGAAGGGTTAGCGACTCGGCAATGGCGTAGTGGCAACACTAGGTCTGGAGGAAGCCGATAGCAAAATGCATGTTCAACGAACAGGAAGCGGATATGAGGCGGTTCAGACGGATGTGGGGGCACGACTCCTCAATATCCAATACTCATACAGGAGTCTGAGACGTAGATCCGATGGACAGGCAGGAAAGAAGTGTGTAATGACATGGAACCCGCCATCTAGCCAACTCGAAAGGAGTTGGTCAAACTAAAGGGTGTAAAAACAGTTACGAGAGGATTCCATGTCACGAATGAAAAG